>CAKSJL010000006.1 GCA_934463345.1 uncultured Oscillospiraceae bacterium
TGCAAGACGTATCCTTGCTGGTGATGAAAATATTGGTGAAAGAATTACTCTCGAACAGCTTGAGGGTGCTTATGGAATATGGGATAATTACGCTGTAAGAAAAAGTGGCAGACAAAGCTATATACACTGCGTACCTGATATACGCCATTTGTACGGATGGGATACGTACGACGAGTATTGGCTTGATAATGAGGGTACAAATTATGTCTGCTTTAAGAGCGAGTATGGAAATCAGTTGGAAAACTTTGAGATTCATGAAAATGGTATAAAATACACAATAGAGCCTCAGCCTATGCCCTCCTTTGAGCATGATGTGAGAGATGACGGAATTTACTTCACATCAGATGATTATATTGAATGTAATGGAGATTATTACTACATAAGACCTGATAATACTGCCGTCTTGACAAAAAGTCAGTATTCCCGCGGATTGAATTTAACAGATCCGCTTCCGATTGAAGAACCGCATGTTATACCCGAAGAGGTGGAAGGATGCCCAGTTGTGGCGATAGATCAATCAGCGTTTAGTGGCGCTTGTCTAACGGAGGTTGTTCTTCCTGAGACTATTGAATTTATTGACTGTGGTGCATTTTCTGGATGTAAATATCTTGAACACATAAATTTCCCCAAAAACCTTAAATATATAGGCGGCAATGCTTTTGGATACGATGAATCTCTGAAAGAAATCAGTATTGACTGTCCTGAACTGACTATACCATGGCTTGCATTTACAAATTGTTTAAATCTTACTGATATAAATGTAAACGTAAAGGTTATTGATGAAAGAGCATTTGAAAAATGTACTTCTCTTGAAAATATTACATTTGGTGAAAACATTGAGAAAATTAGTTCCAAAGCCTTTAACGGCTGTTCAGCACTTGAAAATATTCATTTGCCTTCATCACTGAAATATATCGGCACAGGTGCATTTCTTGGTACAAATATAAAATCAATAATTGTTTCACCAACTGTTTATTCAGTTGGCATACTTCCGGCAAGAATGGGTATTGGCGCAACAAGCGGAATTTATGTTCCAGCTACCGACCCTCTTACTGATACGCCTTTGTGCGTCTTTAATTCAGATTGTACAATCAGCGGTTTGTATGACACAGAAGCTTACAGTTATGCCCTTGAAAACAATCTGAAATTTGTTTCACTTAATGAAGATATTGCCTTTGGAGACACAAACAATGATGGTTCTGTGGGAGTAGCTGATGTGGTTTTGCTTCAGAAGTGCCTGACCGGTCAGGAGAAGCTGACAGGTTATGAAGGCGATGTTAATAAGGATGGAAGAATTAATGCGTTTGATGTGAATGCACTGAAAAGAAAATTGATTGAAAATTATTGATGATTTTACATGAACCAGTCATTCGCCAATGGCGAATTTATGTAGTTTCGTCAAAGAAATATTCAATCGCAATTTCTATTGTGTCCAATATTTCCTTTTCATCAGTGTTCTCATCAAAATATTTTGAATAAATTTCAGGTTTGATTCTGACAGCTTTTTTCTTCTATTATACCATGGCTAAATAATTTTTGTTCTATTTGTGGTTGACAGACCATCCTGCCGGAAGTCAATGACCTTGATTTGATTTTAAATTATAGCGACAAGTTTTCGGTTTGTCAATAGGTGAGTTCGGGAAAAAAACATTTTTATGCCTGAAAAAGCAGAAGCGTGAAAAATGAAAAGAAGCCGAAAAATCGGGCGATTAAGGTAAACTTTGCCTTGTCGAAAAATAACTGAAAAAATTTTTTTCGGCAGGGCAAAAAAATAAGGAACCGGAAATCAAAATTTCCGATTCCTTATGCTGCTGAAAAAAGCAGATAAAAATTTTTTAAATCTATACTTGACAAAAATCGCCCGTTGTGATAAAATACAAAACAAAAAAGCACCCACACAGAGCATTAAACGTTTGGCAACATTTAATGCCCCATAATCAACGCAGATAAAACAACTATCTGATTGACTTAGTGAGAATGCTATTACTGTGCTCGCACATTAGTGTATTTAATAGATTTTAAATAAGCTTGTCAGATTATTCCTCAAAACGAATTTCTGATGGGCTTATTGCTTTTTCTAAAAAACTAAATATTTTATACAAGTAGCTTATTGCATAAACTAAAAGCTAAAACCTCTCTTACAGCTACTTGCGGAGGTCAAACTCCGTTATCAAGTTCATGGCTGTAAGCAGATGATTTTAGCATTCATATGTGGTGACCCGTACGGGAATTGAACCCATGATTCCGCCGTGAAAGGGCGGTGTCTTAACCTCTTGACCAACGGGCCATTTATGGTAGCGGCAGTAGGATTTGAACCAACGACCAATCGGGTATGAACCGAGTACTCTAGCCAACTGAGCTATGCCGCCATTTTTATGTCGTTTTTGCTTACCGCTTCATGCGACTATATTATTATACAACGGTTTTCCTGAAATGTCAACATGTTTTTTTGATTTTCTTGTCTTTTGTATAATTGTACAATTGACAGGTTAAAAATAAGCAGTCAATTGTGTGATATTACAAATTAAAAATAATTTTTCTGCTTATTTGCATATATCAGTGCAAAAAATACCCCTTTTCTGACTATTGGTGAACAGCATAATTACAGTGAATGAAAAATATTTTTTTTTGCTATAAAAATATGCTGATTACATTCAGAAAGGGGTTAATTTATGTCAGAATCAAACAGGAATCTGCTTTGCAGGCTTTTTTGCTGTAATTACGCAAGGCTCGGCGACGTTTATGAAGCGGCTTTGCGCAGCGGATTTCCGCCTGAAACTGCATTGTCGGACGGAACAGACATTATAAGTCAGGCAAAATACCGCCGGCTTATAACAGGACTTATGAAAAAGAGTATATCGCCGGGAGATATTGTTATGACAGGTCTTGAACGTCTTGCATTCGGCAGAGCAAACGACGCAGCCATGCTTGTGTTTTCCGAAGAATTGCCGGACAGCAGAAAGATTGATTCTCTTGATCTTTTTAATGTGTCCGAAATGAAGAGAGTAAAAGGGGGCGGAGTCGAAATAAAGCTTTTTGACAGACAGAAGGCTATGGAGCGCATTTATGAGTATGCCGGTGCGGAAAACTGCTCGTCTGCCGCTGCAAATCTGATTGAAGCGCTTTCAGGAAACGGAGATGAAAAAAACGATGATATTTAAACCGTTTTCACCAAAGCAAAGGCTTGCAATTTCATGGTGGACAAAACCGGAGTATGCCGGAACTGATGCGCTGATATGCGACGGTTCTGTAAGATCAGGGAAAACGCTTTGTATGTCAATAGGCTTTTTAAGCTGGGCAATGTCACGATTTAACGGCGCTTCATTTGCATTCTGCGGAAAAACGATCGCTTCAGTCCGCCGCAATCTTGTCGAGCCTCTCCTTGGAACGATCAGCGCTATGGGGTTTAGCTGTTCAGAGAAGGTCAGCAGGAATTATATTGATATATTCATGACCGGAAGAAAGAACAGGTTTTATCTTTTCGGCGGACGTGACGAAGGTTCAGCTTCGCTTATACAGGGCATGACTCTTTCAGGGGTTTTGCTGGATGAGGTAGCCCTGATGCCGAGATCGTTTGTGGAACAGGCAATCGCAAGATGCTCTGTTTCAGGTTCAAAGCTGTGGTTTAACTGCAATCCTGATAATCCGTACCATTGGTTTTACAGAGAATGGATTATGAAAGCAGAGGAAAAGAATGCACTGTATCTTCATTTTACAATGAATGATAATCCATCACTTGGAAGAGCGATACGCAAAAGGTATGAAAAGCTTTACTCGGGAGTTTTTTATGAACGATTCATACTTGGAAAATGGACTGCTGCAAGCGGCGTTGTCTATCCTATGTTTTCAGAAAAGGAAAATACATTTGACGAAGCTCCTCAGTGCGGCAGATTCATTGTATCATGCGATTACGGAACTGTAAATCCGTCCTCTTTCGGACTGTGGGGGGAATGCGGCGGAGTGTGGTACAGGCTTGAGGAATACTATTACGATTCAAGAAAGGAGGGGATCTCCAGAACAGACGAGGAGCATTACAGGGGTCTTGAAGAGCTGATAGGCAGCAGGACGCCCGAATACATAATTGTCGATCCATCGGCGGCGAGCTTTATTGAGTGTATAAGGCGTCATGGCAAATACAGTGTGAAGCCGGCGAAAAATGATGTCCTTTCGGGTATAAGGCGAGTTAGTGATGCACTCAAAAGCAGGAGCATTATGATTTCAAAAAAGTGTGTGGATTGTCTGAGGGAATTTTCCCTTTACTGCTGGAATGAAAAATCCGGCGGAGATATTCCGGTCAAGGAAAACGATCACGCAATGGACGATCTGAGATATTTTGTGAGTACTGTTATAAACAGTGAAGCGGACAGCTTCTTTGTTGCGTCAGTCTCACGCTGAAAGGGGGTGAAATTTTATGATATTCCACAAAAAAAGAAAACATGAATTCACAAATGATGGTATAGCTGCGGTTTCGTCAGCACCGAGACTTTCGGAGTGTTCCGGCGAGCTTCCTAACAGTGTTGAGTATTGGGAAAAGGAGCTTTATGACAGTCTGCGTGTGACTGTTCCTGTAATTGACGCCGCAATCGGGAAAATCGTTCGTCTGACAGGAGGATACAGAGTTATATGTGAAGATGAAGAATTGCAGCCGCTTATGGACAGCTTCGTTTCGGATGTACCTGTCGGACTTACAGGGCAATCGCTTCAAAGCTTTACGGACGGTTTTCTTGAAAGCCTGCTTACATACGGAAATGCTGTCGGAGAGATTGTGCTTGACAGCGATACTCTGAAAATAAACGCTCTTTATAATGGCGATCCGTCAATGGTAGCTGTTGCCGCAGACAGCCGAACAGGTCTTCCGGTATACTGCAAAAAGTGCATGGACGGGAAGCTTGAGGCGTTAAGAAATCAGGGACTTATCTTGTTTTCAGCATTGAATCCGCCGCCGGGGAGGTGTATGGGTGTTTCTATTCTGAGGGGACTGCCGTCGCTCAGTCGTATACTTATGAAGATATACCGCTGTATCGGTCAGAACTATGAAAGGGCAGGAAACGTAAGGTATGCAGTGACGTACAAGCCATCCGGCGACAGCAGCGAGAGAGCCTATTCAAAAGAAAGAGCCATGCAGATTGCAAAGGAATGGTCTGACGGCATGACAGCTGCAAAAAATGGTGAGATCAGGGATTTTGTTGCTGTCGGAGACGTGGATATAAAGGTTATCGGCGCAGACAACCAGCTGTTCGATACTGAAGTTCCGGTAAGACAGATAATGGAACAGCTTATTGCAAAGCTTTCTGTTCCGCCGTTTCTTCTCGGACTTAACTGGTCAACGACCGAGCGTATGTCCTCGCAGCAGGCAGACATCCTGACATCAGAGCTGGAGTATTACCGAAGAATAATAACTCCGGTTATTAAGAAAACAGCCGTAATATTTCTTATGCAGAATGGGTACTCGTCAGGAGTGACTGTTGAATGGGACAACATTAATCTTCAGGACGAATCAGTCCTGGCAGAAGCACGCCTGAAAAATGCTCAGGCACAGCAGATCGAAAATTCTATGATTAATTAATGGAGGAAAACTTATGTACAATGATATCAGACTTGAAAAGGGACTTTACAATCTTTCCGGCAAGAGCTTTTTACAGGCTCTCGAAGCTGCCGATCCGACAGAAAACTATGAGGGAACAGCTCTTGGAAACCTCGATGCGTTTGAAAGACAGCTCAAGCGCTTTGATATTAAAATAAGCGGTGAAAACTGTGACAGAGTGGAAAAGTTTTTCGTAACAACTGAAAGTGCTGTACTTTTCCCTGAATTTGTAAGACGTGCTGTTACAGCAGGAATGGAGGAATCTGTTCTGCCGGAGCTTATTGCTGTAAAGACTGTATGCGACAGCACCCAGTACAGCGGCTGCACTGTTACAGAAACACCTGCATACACCACTGTTACTGCACAGGGAGTTGCTCTTCCTGAAACCTCTGTCAAGGAAGCTGCTTCTGCCCTGACACTTTCAAAATTCGGCAGACTTATTACAGCGTCATATGAGGCTGTAAGAATGCAGAAGCTTGATGTGTTTGCTGTAACTCTCAGGGCGATAGGCAAAAAGCTTGCGGACGCTATGGTAAAGAATGCAGTCAGCGTGCTTAAAACAGGTGCGGATGAAAAAACCATATCAGGCGATTCACTTGCTTTCAGCGATATTACATCACTTTTCGGAAGCTTCAATTCATATGATATGACAGCTATGATTGCATCACCGAAAAATATTGCTGCAATTATTTCAATGAGCCAGTTCAGCGAGGCGCTTACGATCGATGAGAGGGGAAATATTGTTCTTCCTTTTGGTACAAGGCTTATCAAGTCAAGTCAGATTGATGATGATACAATAATCGGAATAGACAGCCGCTATGCTCTTGAATTTGTTACAAGTTCTGAGCTGATAATGGAATCGGACAAGCTTATTGACCGTCAGCTTGACGCATTTACTGTTTCATGCAGTCTTGCATTCAGAAAGCTTATGTCAGATGCGGTTATAACGCTTAGTCTTTCAAATCAATAAGAGCCCATCTTTACAAGATATGTGTGCGGATTTCCAAGCACAATTTTTATGCAGACAAGGCAAAAATGCGCAGGCATACTTGTGTATGGCAAGCATTTCTAACGCAGTATGCGAAAAAACTTGCTGGAAAGACGTGCGCATACGCTTGTGAAGACTGGTTCTAAAAACACTAGCATCCTCATGAGGGCATTTCAGCCTTCATGAGGAAAAATGAAAGGAAATATTATGGAAATAAAAGAAATGCTTGAAAAACTTAACAAGTACACAAGACGTGAAATGACAGAGGACGAGGTCTATATATTTGAGGTTGTACTTTGTGATAATGAAATTGACAGAGACTGTGAAAGATTTTCACTTAACGCCCTGAAAACGCTTGAAAAATTGTTTACAGGCAAGACCGGTATTTCAGACCATGATCCGAAAAGCGCCGGACAGACTGCAAGGATTTTTTCAACAGAACTTGTTACTGACCGTTCAAAAACTACTGCTGCCGGAGAACCGTATACATATCTGAAAGGCAGCGCTTATATGGTCAGGACGGACAAAAATGCGGACTTTATTCGTGAAATTGACGGCGGCATAAAAAAGGAGGTCAGCATTTCGTGCAGCGCCGGTTCAAGGAAATGCTCCATATGCGGTGCAGACCTGAATAAAAAAAGCTGTCCGCACAAGTCCGGAAAAAGCTATGCAGGAAAGATTGCACATACGATCCTTGACAACATAACTGACGCATACGAATGGAGCTTTGTAGCAGTTCCGGCACAGGTCAATGCAGGGGTTACAAAGCATTATGTAATGTCCGGACAGGAAAACGGCAGGCTTATTGAAAAGCTCTGTGCAGGAATAAGAGCAGACATTTACAGACTCTGTATTGCCGGAGGAGCAGCATATTCCGGTTCAATTGCCGCCGCCGCTGAAAAGATGAATGCGGACGAGCTTCTTGAGCTTAAAGAAAAGCTTGAAAAGGAACACAGATCAGAAAGGATCTCACAACTTGGAATGGATCGTGAAAGCTACAGTGAATTCAGAATGGAGGGAAAGGGCAAATGAATATTTCTCAGATAACATCTCTTTTTATACTTTTTTCAGGAGAAACGGACATAAACAGATATCAGCCGCTTATTGATTCTGCAATTGCGCAGGTCAGCCGTCAGCTTAAAGAGGGTGTTTCCTCTGCTGACATAAGACTTGATTATCTCTGTGCGGCAATTGCAAATTATCGTTACAGTCAGCTTACCTGCGTTAAGAACAAGGTTGCATATACCTATGCGGGAACGGCTGATGAAAAGGGAAATTCCCAGCTTGAATTTGACCTTGCAAGAGAGCTTATGAATGAATATTACAAGGCAGCGTCAGAGCTTCTTTACGATGATGATTTTATTTTCAGCGGAGTTTACGGCGGATAGGAGGTAGGACATTGGCAGGACTTTCAGAAGCGATTGATAAGCTGTACTCTGCTTTAAAGGAGGGCGGCGGCGCTGTCTATACCGAATTCGAGAAAATACCAGTAAACAAGCATGAGAATATTTATGCTGTAGCCGGAATGTCAGCTATAAAAATAAATAACGGATTTTCGGGCAGCAGCGGCAGATACTTCAACGAAAGCTACAACCTTAATATCCGTATTATTGCTGCGGCAGACACACCCCCTCTGAAGCTTTATGAGATGCTGGACACAGTTTTGCTGGACAGGCTCTGGGCATCCGGCTACTGTGTATCCTCTGCGGAAATATCTGCGCCGTTTCAGGATAAAGGGCTGAGAAGGATTGTGCTTGAATGCAGGGCGGAAATATCAGGAGAAACGGAGGAGAAGCATGACTCATAAACCGGGAAAGGAAAATCTCTGTACTGCGGTACTTGACACTGTTACCTTATATGTTACAGATTATGAGCTGAGTCGTGACAGGAGATACAACTTTCAGAACCGTTCGGGGAGCGGAATGTATTTTACTGACAACGGTTCATATCCGGCATATCTTAAACTAAAGGGATATGTCATGAAATCGGAATGTGCTCAGCCATGCGTTGAATTCAATGAAATGATGGACAACAGCACTGTGTTTTACCTTGATTTTGACGGAATGTATTTTCACGCCGCAAGGCTTAAAAGTTATAATGTTGTCTCAGATGTCAAATCAAAGGCAGTGAAGTGTGAAATAGTGCTTTGCTGCGACAGTTATATTACTTCTTTGCAGGATGAAACGGAGGTGGGGCAGTGAATGCTCAGTATACGGTAAGACTATACGATTCGTCCGGAAGCTGCCGCATTGAAGAGGTATGCTTTTATTTCCGATATGTCAAAGAGCTTTATACGCCCTATGTTTACTTTGAGTGCAGATTTTTAAGCTCAACGGAGGTAATGGCGGAGTTTAATCGTGCGGAATTCTGGATTTACGGCAAACTTATGCATTGCGGTATTATCGACACAATAGATATTGGCAGAAGCAATAACAGATGCTGTGTTTCGGTAAGGTCAAAGGGCTTTACATCGCTTCTGACCCAGAACCAGCCGGAGCCCGGGATAATGAAAGACGCTGATCTTCAGACAGTAATTGAATCGTGTCCTGGAATATATTATGTTGAATATGAAAACAGCGATGCTGAAAACTATATTTACATAAAGGACGGCTCAACTGTCTGGGACGCTGTGTGTAATCTGAGCTTTCGGCAAAACGGCATATATCCTTATATAGAATCGTCAAACAAGGTGAGGATCACTGAAAGAAAGCCAGCACGAACAGTTTATCTCAGTTCTGATGACGTGCTTGAAAGCGGCATACGCCATGACCTTACAAGGCTCATAAGCCATATTCACATGCAGGATATTGACGGGAACTACGACGTTTACAGTAAGACAAACGAGGCGGCTGTAAGCAGAAATATTGTAAGGCACAAGCAGATACCGCTTGACAGGCAGTTTCTTTATTCTCCCGCTTCGGCGCCGGATTACAAGCTGAAATTCAGCATGAGAGGAATGAAATGCGATTATGTCAGATATGCCGGATATAATTATGAGGATTTGTTTGACCAGGTTACTTATGGTAGCCTCATCAAGAGAAAGATCCACAGCGTTGATGTGATGCTCCGCAACGGGATACTGACAACATCGCTTGGATTTTATAGTGACGGTTTTTTCAGCGGCTGAATATAAAAATCTGTTCACATAGGATAAGCTGACACCTTTTGGAGATTTCCTATGAACACAGGTTATAAACTAAAATCCGGAACCCTTATACAGGATTCCGGATAAAATTTTATGTATTCAAAACCATACGCTTTATAAGGATCAGGTCAAAGACATCAAATTTTTCATCATGGTTTACGTCCAGGACATACAAAACAAGAGCCTCGTTGACTTTTTTATTTGCCAGAGCCTGCTGGAAAAGAACAACGTCTGAAATTGTGATTTCGCCGTCGCAGTTTATATCGCCGCAGCTTACAGCTTCAAAATGTCTGCTGTATTTATCAGCATATTGTTGGGCAGCTGAGTTTTCATGACCCACAATTACTCCGTAGTACGCATAATAACCTGAGTTGTCAATAAATTTATTGCATATTATAAAATCAGAATCATAAATTTCGCAGTTAGGATTTTTAATAACGATACGTTTTAGATTTTCACAGTGACAAAATGCAGCGCCATTTATAGCTTTAACATTATACGGAATAACTATTTCTTCTAAACATTTATTCCGGTCAAAAGCATTGCTGCCGATTCTTGCAACTTTATTTCCTATAGTAACGTTTTTAAGATGAGTACAATTATAAAATGCCCGATCGGCAATGTTTGTAATACCGTTTCCAATTGTAAGGTCAGTCATGTCATAACAGTCGCTAAATGAGTATTCAGCTATTGATTTAATATTATCAGGCAAATTCACTTCAACAAGACCAGAGAATCTAAACGCCTCGCCGCCTATTGTTTTCAGGCTTTCAGGAAATGTTATTTCAGTAAGTTCATCGCAGTGATAAAAGCTTTGGCTTCCGATCGACTCAAGATTTTTGCTTAGCGTTATTGAGGTGAGTCCGGCATAATTAAACGCATGATCATATATAGTTATAACGCTGTCCGGCAAAACAATATTTTTAAGAGAACTGCAGAAATTGAATGCGTAGCTGCTTATACATGTAACACTTTCCGGGATAATAACGCTTGAAAGACTGGAGCATTCTGAGAATGCATAGTACGGAATTTCAGTAACACCTTCTGGAATCTCAATACTGATCAGTCTTTCACACTTTTCAAATGCTCTGTATTCAATAGTTGTAATAGTTTCCGGAAGAATTATATTTGTCATAAAGTAACATTCAGCAAACGCTTCTGCTGATATTTTTTTCACCGGAAGTCCTTCGTATGTTTCAGGAACAATAACCGATGTTACACTTTCATCGCAATCTACTACTGCGGCATAATCATCTGATGTCTCAAATACAAGACCGTCGGATGATGGAGTCGCTGTTGTAGTTGTTGTTGAAACAGATGTTGATGGCGGTTCGGTTGGCGGTTCGGTTGGCGGTTCGGTTGGCGGTTCAGTTGGCGCGTATGTTGGCAGTTCAGTTGGCTCGTCTGCCGTAATACCATATGTCTGATTGTCGTTTATAAATGTGTCGCTGGTTTCTTCAGCATAAACCTTGTTTTCAGAGAATTTCAGTCCTGTCTGTTCTGATAGACTGAATGCAAATGTACAGCAGAAAGCAAGAGCCGTTACAGCTGAAAATATTTTTTTAAAGTCTTTTTTCATGTCTGTTCCTCCTAAATTGTCATAATATTTATTATACTGTAAATATGACTGAAAGTCAATAAAATTTTATGCATTTACAACCATACGCTTTATAAGGATCAGGTCAAAGACATCAAATTTTCCGTCATGGTTTACATCCAGAACAGATGCCGCAAGAGCTTCATCAATAGTTTCATTTGCCAGAGCCTGCTGGAAAAGAACAACGTCTGAAATTGTGATTTCGCCGTCGCAGTTTATATCGCCGCTGCCAATAACGGCAAATTTTCTTCCGTATTTCTCAGCATATTCCTGGGCGGTTGAGTCCTTGTATCCACAAATCACACCGCTGAAATATTCGTCGAAATTGTCATCAAAGCCGTTTGTAATAGTGCTGCTTTCATCATAGATCTGGCACTTGGGATTTTTTATGGTTATGCTTTTAAGACCATTGCATCCCTCAAAGGCATACTGCGAAATGATTGAAATGTTATCTTCCAGTACAATGTCTGTGAGGCTTTCGCAGCTTCTGAACAGCCAGTCGCCAAGAACTGAAACACCGGACGGAAGATTTATTTCCTCAAGGTTTTTGCAGCCGGAAAATGTGTACCAGCCTAAAGATACTACACTTTCTGGTATTTCAATGCTTTTAAGGCCGATACAGCTGGTAAATGCAGAGTCAGATATGTTCTGCATGCCATCGGCTATAGTTACGCTTTCCAGGTCATAGCAGGAGTTGAATGCCTCTGCCTTTATATTTGTAACCATAAAGTCCCGTCCTGAATAAGGGACAGAAGCAGGGATGCTTATTTCCACAGCGGATGTGTCGCAGCGGCTGACCTGTACTTCGTCGTAAGTCATAACACAATATGTCAGGCTTCCGATTGTGAATTCATCGCCTGTTTCAGGTTCAGAATCAGCATAGGCTGTAGCCATACTGAATGTAGATGCGCAGCATACCGTAAGTGCTGCTATTGCCGATATAGCTTTTTTTAAAACCTTTTTCATATTCATTCCTCCATTATTTATGCTTTTATTATACCATAATGGTGGGTGATTGTAAATAAGTTGATGCAGCAGAAAGGGGATACCTTGAAAAGGTATCCCCTTATTAGAACCCGTCTTTACAAGCGTATGCGCACGTCTTTCCAGCAAATTATTTCGCATACAGCGTTAAAAATTGTGCTTGGAAATCCGCACACATATCTTGTGAAATAAACACGCTCTAAGTTGTTACTCTGCTGAAATGCGCCATCCTTCGGCTTTCTGACGAATTTCCGTAAAGCGCTTGTAAAGTCCGTTTTGACGGATAAGCTCGTCATGAGTTCCGGCTTCGGCGATTGTGCCGTTGTCAACAACAAGTATCTGATCAGCATTCTGGATAGTTGCAAGACGATGGGCAATGGTAATTATCGTTTTGCCTCGTGTCAGCTCAGAAATGGCTGATTGTATAAGATGTTCATTTTCCGGGTCAATGCTTGCTGTTGCTTCGTCAAGAATGATTATCGGAGCGTTTTTAAGTATTGCACGAGCAATTGAAATACGCTGCTTTTCACCGCCCGACAGCATTCCGCCGCCTTCGCCGACTACCGTATCATAGCCGTTAGGCAAAGCCATGATAAAATCATGACAGCGGGCTTTTTTTGCCGCTTCAATCATTTCAGCTTCGTCAGCGTCCGGCTTGCCGAAACAGATATTAGCACGAATTGTATCATTAAAAAGGTATACATTCTGGAATACCATGGATATATTGGACAGCAGACTATCGCAGGTGAACTCTCTCAGGTTGTGTCCGCCGACCGATATGCTGCCCTTCTGCGGATCATAGAAACGTGCAAGCAGGCTGCATATTGTTGTTTTTCCTGAACCGGACGGGCCGACAACAGCCGTTGATGTTTTTTCAGGAATCCTGAAGCTTACATTTTTAAGAACCTGACGTGAATCGTAGCCGAAATCAACATTTCTGAATTCGATATCGTAATGCCCAGGCTTTATGTCCTTTCCGTCAGCGTCAATGAAGTTTTCCGAGCGCAGTGCGTCCAGCTGATCCATTGCGTCGTCAATAACGCCCAGTGTATGCACACTGTCACTGATAGGCTCAAGGCTTGCAAATATGCTGAATGAGAAGAATATGAACATAAGCATTATTGAAAAGTCCATATTTCCGGCAAGGCACATAAGCGCTGCCGCCATTGCAAGTCCGACGCTTCCGCATTTAAGCGCAAGCAGGTGAAGCGCATTTGCAGGAACATAGCCCCATTCAATTTTGAGATGTATTCTTTTGCTGTCGCCGATAGCCTTTGTAACGGAATCCATAGATGCGCCGCTTTTTCCGAATGATTTTACAACTGAAAGACCTCGTGCATATTCAATGACTGCTCCTGTCATATCCTTGTTTGCCTGTGCCTCAACAGGGGAGTTTATGCGGCTGTAGTGTGAAATTATAAGCATAAAGCAGAAGGAAAGGGCTGCCGCTGCAAGGGCAATAAGAGCTGTCGGAGGACTGCAAACAGCAAGGCATACGAAGATTACTAAAAAGTTTAGATATCCTCCGACAAAATTGTCTATCATACGGATACCCATGCCCTCAAGCATTGAAAGTCCTGTTGTTACTGAGCTTAAAATATTTCCTGTGCTTACCTGCTGGAAATATCCCAGAGAAACACGTTTTAAAGCGTCGCCGACAGCAAGACGGTCACGGGCAGTCAGCTTATAGCTTATAGGCTCCTGGAGTCTGGCACGGAAGTAGTCGAAGAGAAAACGCAGGAATACCAGTACTATCTGAATAAGAACTGATTTCCAGATCCATGAGGTGTCAAAGTCAGTGTTATCTCTGGCGGATTCAATCAGCAGACCTATTGTATAGGCAGCAAGCGCTAACGGCATTGCAGTAAAAATATGTGAGAAGAAAGTCATGACAAATCCGGCGTACAGCTTTCCCTTGAATTCGCCGCACCAGTCTATTACTCGCTTTATTGTTTTAAACATAACGCATCAGGCCTCCTTTTCTGCGGATGATACCACCCAGTTTTTAGCGCCGATATGAGCCTGCCACATATCCCTGTAAAGAGGACAGCTTTTAAGAAGCTCTTCCTGTCTGCCCTCAGCGGCAATTTCACCATTTTTGAGAACAACAATATTATCGGCATCTTTAATGGTAGAAAGACGGTGAGCAATAACAAGGAGTGTTTTTCCCTTTGTCAGTGCAGCGATACTCTGCTGGATCTTGCTCTCGTTTTCCGGATCAGTGAACGCTGTAGCTTCGTCAAGAATAACAACAGGTGCATTTTTAAGCATCATACGGGCGATGGCAATACGCTGCTTTTCTCCGCCGGAAAGTCTTTTTCCTGCTTCACCTGCCGGTGTGTCATATCCCTGCGGAAGCTTGTTTATAAATTCCTCGCACTGTGCTGATCTCGCCGCCGCTTTAACCTCCTCGTCGGTGGCGTCCGGATTGCCGAGACGGATATTTTCCAGCAGTGAGCAGCGGAACAGGAAGTTATCCTGAGTTACGAAGCTTATGTATTCTGAAAGCTGTGAGATCGGCATATCCTTTACATTTATGCCGCCTATGCTTATCGTTCCTGAGGTTGCGTCCCAGAATCGTGCGATAAGCTTTGCAACTGTCGATTTACCGCCGCCTGACAGGCCTACCAGTGCAGTGAAGCTGCCCTCCGGAAGTTTTAAGTCAATGCCGTGAAGGACCTCGTCCTTTTTGTCGCCGGTATATGAAAAATGAACATTTTTAAGCTCAACATCAGTATGTTTTATTTTTGCGTGCTGTGCAGGCTCAGGAAGCGCCGGCATTTCAAGAAATTCCTCCAGATTTTCAACTGTAAATTTTACCTGACGCATATTTTCTGAAAATACTTCCAGCTTTGCAAGAGAACCTACCATTGAAATGGAAAGCATTGCAGCAAGCGCCGCCTGTGGTGCGGTAATAGATCCGCCGTTTGCAAGTGCAAGTGCGACAGGAAGTGTTCCTATGAGTGTTGACGGGAACAGTGCAAAGCTGAGCTTCATTGTGGCAAATGTCGAGGTAAGCCATTTTACAACGAATGTACGGAAATCATTGATAGCTCCCGCATATTTTTCGTAGGAAACACCGGCTCTTCCGAATGCTTTAATTACTTCGATTCCCTCTATGTATTCAACGATAGTGCTGTTCATATAATTGCTTGACTGATCAAATTTATTAAAGTTCTCGCCGCTTATTTTAAATGTAAGTCCCATGCAGACAAAGGAAAGCGGAAAGGTTACAAGCGAGGCAAGAGCCAGACGCCAGTCAATGCAGGCAAGCGCTATTATGCTCACGACAGGCAGAACGATATGTCCTGAACCCTCAGGTATCATGTGTGCCAGAGGCGGTTCGAGATTTTCTATCTTGTCCACCATTGTATTTTTGATTTCGCCAATGCTGTGGTTTTCCACATTTCCAAGCGGAGCATGGAGAAAACGGTCGGCAAGTCTCAGACGAAGTCCCTCAAGGAGCGTGTATGCCATGCTGTGCGACGT
This sequence comes from uncultured Oscillospiraceae bacterium, assembly GCA_934463345.1. Lineage (GTDB taxonomy): Bacteria > Bacillota > Clostridia > Oscillospirales > Ruminococcaceae > Porcipelethomonas. Next base: position 15,788 of record CAKSJL010000006.1, read on the forward strand.
GCCAGTTGACAGACTGAACAGCAATATTTTTACAGCGTGTGCTGCAAGTGCTGCGAGACACCAGCCGACGATAGGTGAGACAGCCGCCGTATCAGCTGCAAACATACATATTATCCTGTACATGCAGTAAAACGGCACAAGTCCGAGCATAACGCTTAGTACGGACAGTACTATGGACAGTATCATTTTTTTCTTTTCGCCCTCAGCATAGGCAAAAAGAGCTTTTGTCCAGCTTTTCTTTTTGGGGTTCATTTTGCATCCTCTTTTCTGAAAAGAATTTCACAGCAGAAAGTTAGAATAGGCTAACCTGAAACCGGAAATATACAGAGCAATTGCAGTAAGCTGATTTATCAGACTGCTAAGCTCTGTTTTCCTGCTGTAACATTGTTATATCACACCGTTATATTATAATCATCAAAGTGAAGTTTGTCAAGTACTGCGGTGCAACTATTTTCAGAGCAGTTTGAAATGGCTTTTTTTGCATTCGATTATGCCCTCGTTTCTGAGTCTGCCTATTTCAGAAGAAAGTCCGCTCCGGTCAACTTCAAGAAAATCTGCAAGTTCCTGTCTGTTATAGGGAATGTTAAAGCTGCTGCCATGCTGCTTTGCCTGTATCATCAGATAGGTCATCAGCTTTTCTCTGGTAGTGCGTTTTGATATAATATCAATTTTCTGGTTAAGTATCAGATTCTTTGCGGCAATTGACTTCATAAGATTAAAAATGATTTTGCTGTGAAATTCACAGGCGCTGCTGCATGGCTGCAAAATTCTCTCGCTGTCAACCAGCATTACCTCGCAGTCCGTTTCAGCTGTAACGCTTATCGGCATAAGCTTTTTTCCCGCACAGGCAAATGATTCGCCGAAAAGCTCCGGAGGTGTCAGCGCTGCAACTATGCTTCTGTTTCCGTAAAAATCCATGCGTATTATCTGAGCTGTTCCGGAAAGTATTATTCCCATGTGCGATACCTCAGAGCCTTCTGAAAATATGCTTTCGTTCTTTTTATATGTCTGTACCCTTGCTTCAAGACAGCCGAGCATTGCCGATATGTTTTCACTGTCTGCTCCGGCAAACAATCGGCAGTTTTTTAGAATATCCATATATTTCTTCATAATTAATCTCCGTTTGTTGAAAATTCAACATACTTTTTCGTCTGATTATACTATAATGAAATCACAAAGTCAAGCAAAAAACTATGGAGGTTTTGTTATGATAAGAAAAATAATCAGAATAAATGAAGAAAAGTGTAATGGCTGCGGCGCTTGTGCTGATGCATGTCATGAGGGGGCAATAGGAATGGTAAACGGAAAGGCAAGACTGCTGCGTGAGGATTACTGCGACGGTCTGGGCGATTGTCTGCCAGCTTGTCCGGTCGATGCAATCAGCTTTGAGGAGCGTGAAGCGCCGGCATATGATGAAGCGGCTGTACTTGCTGCAAAGGCAAAAAAATCTCCTGAAAAGCTGCCATGCGGCTGTCCGGGAACGCATTCAAAGACTATTAAAAGGGAAAAGGTTTTGCAGTCAGGTGTAACTGCACCGTCTGTAAGTCAGCTTTCACAGTGGCCTGTACAGATAAAGCTTGTTCCGGTAAATGCGCCGTATTTTGATGGTGCGCATCTGCTTATAGCCGCTGACTGCACAGCTTATGCATACGGCAGATTTCATGAGGATTTTATAAAGAACAGAATCGTTCTTATCGGCTGCCCGAAGCTGGACGAGGGTGATTATTCCGAAAAGCTGACTCAGATAATTGCAGCAAATGACATTAAAAGCGTAACAATTGTCAGAATGGAAGTTCCATGCTGCGGCGGTATTGAGAATGCTGCAAAGAGAGCGTTGCAGGAAAGCGGAAAGTTTATCCCATGGCAGGTATTTACGATATCCGTTGACGGAAAAATTGTGGAGTAATATAAGTGTCCACATAGGCAATACCGCACAAAGATTGTGCGGTATTGCCTTAATTATTCAGCGCCGAGCGTATAAAGAACCGGTTCGAAAATTACTCCGTCAGTCAGCGGTGCATCCGAGTTTACAGTATATCTGATTGCCTGTGAAATGAAGCTTCCGGCAGTGCTGACAGCATATTCAAAGCTCTTTCCCTTCATTATCATTGCGCACACGACCGATGCAAAAATATCGCCTGTGCCGGAAAAAACTCTTTTTTCACGAGGAATCTCAAAAAAGCCTGTGTCAACTCCGTCGTAGGTTATATTTATCATTGTGTCGTTTGTTTCAAAGCCTGTCAGCACAAGCTTTCCGCCGCAAAGCTCATAAAGTCTTTTAATAAGCTCGCCGGCAGTTTCATGGGAGATATTTTCCCCGGTGTACGGAATACCAGTCAGAAAACAGGCTTCGGTTATATTCGGAGTTATTATGTCCGCAATGGTAATAAGCTTTTTTATCCTGCTGCACATTTCTTCATTATAGGTTGCGTAAAATTTTCCCTTATCTCCCATAACGGGGTCGATTATAACCTTTATATCCGGATTTTTTCTGCGCCTTTGTTCAATAAACTCTTCTGTTATGCTTATCTGTTCAGATGACCCTAAAAATCCGCTGTAAATTCCGTCAAGCTCAATGTCATTCCAGCTTTTAAGATAAGGCGGTATAGCGTCAGTCAGGTCGTGAAAAAAGAAATCCGGAAACTGAGTGTGCTTTGAGAGTACAGCTGTCGGAACTGGGCATGGCTGCACTCCTGCCGCAGAAATAACCGCTATTGCAGTTGTAAGCGAGCAGCGTCCGAATCCGGAAAGATCATGTATGCAGGCGACTCTTGGTATTCTCATTGCTTGTCCTCCATGCGTATAATAAATGAATAGATGCTGCTTTTGGGAAAACCGGTTTCCTTTGCAGCCTTTTTACATGCGTCAGAAAGCCTGTCGCCATCTCTGGCATATTGCTGTGCAAGCTCTGCTGCTGATTCAAGTGTGAAGTTGTCCGAAAGCTGCTTTTCAGGTGCGCCCTCAACGACAAGTACATATTCTCCCTTTGGTGGTCTTGTCTGATAATATGCGATAGCCTCGGAAACTGTCATTCTCAGAACCTCTTCATGTATTTTTGTAAGTTCACGGCAGAGGGAAATTTTCCGGTCACCAAAATATTTAAGAAAATCCTGGAGGGTATTCATAAGTTTGTGCGGAGCTTCATAAAATATGAGTGTTCTTGTTTCACCTGCAACGGCTTCAAGATGGTCGCAGCGCTGCTTTTTGTTTACAGAAAGAAAACCCTCAAAGGCAAATCTTGAAGTGTTCAGCCCTGAAACGGCAAGTGCTGAAACAACAGCGCTTGGTCCTGGAACAACCTTTACGTCGATGCCATGCTCTGCGCACATTTTTACAAGCACCTCTCCCGGGTCTGATATGCATGGCATACCGGCATCAGTTACAATCGCTGCATTTTCACCGCTTTGTATCCTTGCTGTTATTCCGGCTGCGCAGCTTTCGGTGCTGTGTCCATGATAGCTTACGAGTGGCTTTTTTATTTCATAGCGGTTTAAAAGCTTCAGCGTGACACGAGTATCCTCAGCGGCTATAAAATCAACCTCTTCAAGTATTTTCAGCTGTCTGAATGTTATATCGTCCATATTTCCTATCGGTGTGCCGACAACGTAAAGTGTGCCCATCAGATATCATTCCTTTCAAGTCCTGCGGAGTAAATAGCCTGCATTTCGTCAGTATATCCGTTTTCATTCCAGACATAAAGCTGCGGCATGACCTTCATAAACGGCTTTGAGCCTTTTTTTCCCTCAATCAGAAAAAGCCATGGTGCAGACTGCGGATTCTTGCACACAAATCTCAGCCGCTTTGGTTCAATGTTATTGCTTTTCATGGCGCTTATGACGTCTGCAAGCCTTTCAGGACGGTTGCAGATACAGAGTCTGCCGCCAAATTTCAGGAGCTTTGCAGCCGAACGGCATACGTCGTTGATGTCACAGAGTATTTCATGTCTTGCGATCTTGTGAGCGTCAAGCTCGCTTTCAATACCTGCCTTTGCAGCTTTGTATGGAGGATTGCAGGTGACAAGGCTGCATTTTCCGACCGGTGCGCCCTCCCATAGCTCTTTAAGGTCGGCGCATATCGGAACGATCGTATCTATTTTATTTTTTTCAAGGCTTGTTTCAAGCTGCTCGATTGCCTGAGCCTGTATATCAACGGCATAGGTAATCTGCGGAGGCGCAGTTCTCTGCATTATCATCGGAATAATTCCGCAGCCTGTTCCGAGGTCGCAGGCAATGTCCCTGGATTTGTATTCACAGAAGTGAGCCAGCAAAAAAGCGTCAGTGCCGAAGCCATGTTCATTGCTGACGCAGATGGATAGTTTATCAGAAAGCATTTCAAAATTCATCAGCGGATTTCCTCCGAAAAAATAATTTCAGCCGCAGGTCGGTATTTATACGGTTCTGCCTGTCATATAAATATACCATAAAAATGCGGAAATTTCAATAGGCGGAGCATAAACGAAACGTTTATGAGAGGACATCTGAATGCTGTTGTTTTCATTCTGTTAACTCTGGCTAACAGCGGCTTATACATAATATACAAACAAAAATCCAGAATAAGCTCAGTACTCTGTTAAAGTTTAATAAAATGAAGTGCAGTTACTTGACATTGCAGGTACAAGGCGTTATTATATTAGATGGGTTAGGAAAAGCTAACTCTTTATTTTATATAATGAGTTAGTAAGAGCTAATTAAAAAGACAAAAATGTTTCAGGCAACACCGCACGTCTATACGACAATAATCATGCAGTATTGCCCCACTTATTTGGAACGGAGGAAATTATGATGCCGTTAACTTTAGCGAACACCGGCGATGAAAACATTATTAAGAGAATCGGCGGCAATCCGGAAACAAAAAAGTTTCTTGAGAATCTGGGATTTGTTGTCGGCGGAACAGTCACTGTCATAAATGAAATGGGCGGAAATGTGATTGTTAACGTTAAGGAATCAAGAGTTGCCGTTTCAAAGGAAATGGCCGCTAAAATAATGATATAAAAGGAGGAGAACGTTATGCCAACATTGAGAAACGCAAAGATCGGTCAAACTGTTACAGTGAAGAAGCTCAACGGTGAGGGCGCAGTAAAGCGCAGAATCATGGATATGGGTATTACAAAGGGAACTCAGATTTATGTCCGCAAGGTTGCACCCCTGGGAGATCCGATTGAGGTAACTGTAAGAGGCTATGAGCTTTCGCTCAGAAAGGCCGATGCTGATAATATTGAGATTAATTAATCTGAACCAGCACCTACATTAGCATTGACTAATAGAGTTAGCTATAAATAACTCTATGGAAAGGAACATTTTATAATGGGTATAAAAATTGCACTTGCAGGTAACCCGAATGCCGGTAAAACGACGCTTTTCAATGCGTTGACTGGTTCAAACCAGTTTGTTGGTAACTGGCCCGGCGTTACTGTTGAAAAAAAGGAAGGTAAGCTTAAGGGTCATAAAGATGTTGTAGTAACTGACCTGCCTGGTATTTATTCGCTTTCTCCTTACACTCTCGAGGAGGTTGTTGCGAGAAATTACCTTATAAATGAGCGTCCTGACGTTATTCTTAATATAATTGATGGTACAAACCTTGAACGTAACCTCTATCTTACAACACAGCTCGTTGAGCTTGGCATACCGGTTGTATGCGCAGTCAATATGATGGACGTTGTAAGAAAGAACGGCGATAAGATCAATACAGCTCAGCTTGCAAAGGAGCTTGGCTGCGATGTTGTAGAAATTTCTGCTCTCAAGGGAACAGGCATAAATGAGGCTGCACAGAAGGCTATTGAAGCTGCTGAATCCAAAAAGCCTATGATCCCTCAGCATACATTCGGAGGATGTGTTGAACACGCAATTGCACATATTGAAGAAGCTGTTCTGCACGATATTCCGGAAAACCAGCAGAGATGGTATGCTATCAAGATATTTGAACGTGATGACAAGGTTCTTGAAATGTTAAACATTCCGGCAGATGTCAAGCAGCATATTGAAGGCGATATTGCTGCTGCTGAAAAGGAAATGGATGACGACGCAGAGAGCATTATCACAAACGAAAGATATATTTACATAGCTTCTATTATAAAGGATTGCCTGAAAAAGAAAAATGCAGGCGGTCTTACAGTTTCGGACAAGATTGACAAGATCGTTACAAACCGCTGGCTTGGACTTCCGATTTTTGCGGTCGTAATGTTCCTGGTATACTACATTTCAATGGTAACTGTTGGTTCATCCGCAACTGACTGGGCAAACGACGGTCTTTTCGGTGACGGCTGGCATCTTCTCGGAATCGGTTCATCCGCTTCAGAGGAAGCCGCAGAGGAATACGGCAATTCACCTGACATCATAAGCGCATTTATCGAACAGGCAGGCGCTGACGATGTTGCAGAGGCTATTGACAGCGAAAGTGAAAACTTTGATGCTGCCGTTGCAAAGACAAAGCTGGATGAATTTGCTGCAACAGTTGACAGCTCAGCAACTGCTGAATATACTGTAGAAGATGAGGAAACACTTGAGGAAACAACAGAAACAGCAAAATACAGCGATTTTACAGCAGCAGTAGCAGCAGTTGAAAAGTATGACTTTGCTGAACCGGATCCGGCTGATTACGGCGTATGGGTTCCTGGTATTCCTTCACTCTTTGAAAAAGGTCTTGACGCTGTTAACTGTGCTGACTGGCTCAAGGGACTTATTCTTGACGGTATTGTAGCCGGTGTCGGTGCGGTTTTAGGCTTCGTTCCGCAGATGCTCGTTCTCTTTATCTTCCTTGCAATTCTCGAAGCATGCGGCTACATGGCTCGTATTGCATTCGTTATGGACAGAATCTTCAGAAAGTTTGGTCTTTCAGGTAAATCATTTATTCCGATCCTTATCGGTACAGGCTGTGGAATCCCTGGAATCATGGCGTCAAGAACAATTGAGAATGAACGTGACAGACGTATGACTATCATGACAACAACGTTTATTCCATGCGGCGCAAAGACACCGTTTATCGCTATGATCGCAGGTGCTATCTTCGGCGGCTCAGCATGGGTTGCAACAGGCGCTTACTTCATTGGTATTGCCGCAATCATTATTTCCGGTATCATGCTCAAGAAGACAAAGATGTTTGCAGGCGATCCGGCACCGTTTGTAATGGAGCTTCCTGCATATCATATCCCGACTGTAGGAAATGTTCTCCGTTCAATGTGGGAGCGTGGCTGGTCATTCATCAAGAAGGCCGGAACAATCATTCTTATTTCAACAATTTTCGTATGGTTCACATCATATTTCGGATTTATAGACGGCTCATTCCAGATGCTCAGCGAGGATCAGATGGAATACAGTATACTTGCCAAGATCGGTAAGGCTATCTGCTGGATCTTTGCACCTCTCGGCTGGGGCAACTGGCAGGCAACTGTTGCAGCTGTTACAGGACTTGTTGCAAAGGAAAATATCGTTGGTACGATGGGTATCCTTTACGGCGGCGGAGACGCTTCTGTATACACAAGCATTGCAGCAGCATTCACAGCAGTTTCAGGTATGTCATTCCTGATCTTCAACCTCCTTTGTGCACCTTGCTTTGCAGCAATGGGAGCTATCAAGCGTGAAATGAACAACGCAAAGTGGTTCTGGTTTGCGATCGGTTATGAGTGCGGATTTGCTTATGCTGTTGCTCTTGTAGTAAATCAGCTTGGCAATCTCTTCAAGGGTGAACCTAATATCATCGGTCTTATCTTTGCAATTGCAATTATTGCGTTCATGATTTACATGCTTGTAAGACCATACAAGGAGAGCAATAAGCTCACTGCAAAGGTAAAGGTCAAGGCGTAATCTGAAACAGTGCGCAGCGGCGCTGTTCAGGGAAACAGAGGTGTATTTATATGCTTGAATTTCTTTCTCAGAATATTGCAACGATTATAATTTCGCTTGTGCTTGCAGCAGTGGTCGGGCTGATTGTTGCAAAGCTGTATAAAGATAAAAAGGCAGGTAAATCTTCCTGCGGCTGTAAATGTTCATGCTGCCCTAATGCAGGGGCGTGTCATGGCGGACAGCCGAAAAAGAAATCATAAAAAGACGTTTTCTAAAAGTTTTCCATAATTATCATTAAGCAAAATGCCGGCTGAATTATTCAGCCGGCATTTTGTCGGTTCTAAGATACTGACAGGTTCTGATTATTTTCTTTGACTACAGTCTGAAAAAATGTTATAATATCAGTATCCTTCATGGATTATGGATTCGTCATTGTCGACCCAGCTGTCAACGTCTATAATCTTGTATTCATCATGGCTGATTCTTACAATTACTCTTGAGATCCCTGCATTTATAATATACCGCTTGCACATCATGCACGGCTCAATGTTTCCGTCGATCTCATCAGTTTTGGCGTCATGACATGCAAGATATATGTCTGAGCCTATAAGGTCGGATCTTGATGCGGAAATTATGGCGTTTGCTTCGGCATGTACGGCACGGCACAGCTCATAGCGCTGACCCTTTGGTATGTTCATTTTGTCCCGGCTGCACTGCCCTGCGTCTGAACAGTTCATTCGTCCTCTCGGAGCGCCGTTGTAGCCCGTTGAGATAATCTGGTCGTTTTTAACGATTATAGCGCCGAAGTTACGTCTCAGACAGGTGCTGCGTTCAAGAACGGTTTCGGCAATGTCGAGATAATAATTCGTTTTGTCACGTCTTTTCATATAACACTCCTCCAAAATAATTATATATTATTCTGAGGAAATTTGCAATAGAAAAAGGAATAATACAGTATGGAGAATCTTACAAATATCAGTGTAGTCAAGGCTCTTCTTGAAAAATATGGATTTACATTTTCAAAGGGACTGGGACAGAATTTTCTTGTCAATCCGACAGTCTGCCCGAAAATTGCGGAGTACGGCTATGCACAGCCCGGCTTTGGCATACTGGAAATAGGAACAGGTTTCGGAACTCTTACAGCAGAGCTTGCAAAGGGTGCTGACAAGGTTACAGCCGTTGAAATAGACAAAAGGCTTCTTCCGGTTCTTGAGGAAACTCTCAGCGAATTTAATAATGTACATATAATCAACGACGATATAATGAAAGTGGATCTCAGGGCGCTGATTGAAACTGAATTTTCCGGCATGAAAACCGCAGTATGCGCAAATCTGCCATATTATATAACATCTCCGGTCATAATGCTGCTGCTTGAAAGTGAAATTCCTGTCGAAGCAATAACTGTCATGGTGCAGAAGGAAGCGGCTCAGAGGCTGTGTGCAAAGGTCGGAACAAGGCAGGCAGGAGCAGTTACGGCAGCCGTTCAGTTTTACGGAACTGCTGAAAAGCTTTTTGATGTTTCAAGGGGAAGCTTTATGCCGGCGCCAAAGGTGGATTCAGCGGTTATACAGATAAAACCGGATAATCGTTATCGCAGTATGGTAAAGGATAAGCAGCTGTTTTTCAGGATAGTCAGGGGAGCGTTTTCACAGCGCAGAAAGACAATGGCAAATTCTCTTTCCTCAATGCTTGGAGTGCAGAAAGAGGAAATATACAGCTGCCTTGAAAAGCTAGGACTTGATAAAAATACAAGAGCAGAACAGCTTTCCATGGAGCAGCTCATAGATTTTTCAAATATTTTCGGAGAATAGCCCTCTTTCACTATTTCCCGGCTGTAAATACTTCGTTAAAATGACACATATTTTCATACTTGTCTGTTACAATTATAGCAATACAATAAAACAACGCAATACGGAATTTGAATTGTTGGATTTTGTTGTGTTGTAACAAGAAGTTTTCCTGTGTGAACAACTTCCAAAGGAGCAGTATAGCTCTGAAAAAATAAATGACAGGTGGGTTAAAAAGATGTTTAAAGAAATGGTTCTTGAAAGGAGCAGAGGGAATTTCAGTATTCCGTCTGTGCTCATCGCTCTTGGTTCGTCAATGCTTCTTGCGCATTCGACAATTGGCGGAATGCCTTCACCGCTAAACTGTGCGCTTGCGGCTTCGCTTCCTCCGGCATATGCAGCGGCAGTGCTAGCGGGAAGCATGGCTACATACGCTTTGTCTGGAAACATAGGCAGCCATGCTGTTGTCATATGTGCGCTTCTTCTGATAACGGTCGGGAAGTGGATAATCAGAGATGATGATTCTCCTGTGTTAAGCGGCGGAATAGCAGCTATATGCACTGGCTTTTCGGGAATCATATTCGGACTTCTTGTAGAGCATGACTGGATGTCTGCGGCTGTCGGTCTGCTTATGGCTTTGCTGACTGGTGCGGCGGTATATTTTATACATAATACAAGTATACTTTTATATGCACAAAGACCGCTCAAGCTTGACAGGAAGGCAGAAGTCTCCGCAGGTGTTGTTTTCATGCTCGCTGTGGCTGCGCTGTGTTCGCTTGAGATAGCCTTTATAAATGCCGGCAGAGTCATAGGAATAGCGGCTGTTCTGTGTGCTGCAAAGCGCTTTAAGTATTCCGGAGGAGTTGTGTTCGGAGTACTTGCAGCGGCAGGAATGTTTTTAAGCTCCGGCAGCCTCGGACTTCCAGCGGCATTTCTGGGAATGTCAGGGTTAGCAGCAGGCTTTGCAGCGGATTACAGCAAGGTAAGCGTTGCGGCGGTATTCCTTGCAGTTAATTTCTTCGGACAGCTCCTGACAGGAATGAACGATGCGTCATTCTTTCTTCAGGCAGATGCAGTTTTAGGAAGTATACTTTTTATGGCTCTTCCTGAAAGGTTTATAATGTACGGTCAGGTTATTCGTGATGATGAATCGGACGGCGGAGAACAGCTTATAAAGGCAAGAATGGATTTTGTTGCCGGAACGCTTGTGGATGTAAGGGAAAACGTTGAGGGAATCATAAAATGTCTGGAGAAAAAAAGCGTTCCTTTTAATACGGTCAATGAGGTAAGCGCAAGAGTATGTGCCAAATGCCGCAGCAAACTCAATTGCTGGGAATCGAACTTTGAAAAGACAAATTCCTGCTTTTTAAAGCTTGAAAGGCAGACAAATCCGGGAATAGATACCTTCCCCGGCGGACTTGACCATTGCAGCAGGAAGTATGAGATACTGGAAAGCTTTATGAGATGCCGGAAAGAGGACGCTATAAACAAGATGCTTTCAGCAAGGCTGTGCGAGAGCAGAAGTATACTGTTTTCGCAGATGGAAACTACGGAGGGCATACTTTCCTCGCTTTCGGACAAGATGAATTTCAGTTACAGCAAAAGCATGACACAGTCGCTTTGCAGCTTTCTTGATGCGGAAGAGATCGAGTACACTACAGCAATTGCCTATTTTAACAAAAACGACAGGCTGATTGCTGAAATATATGTAAAGGAACTTCCGGAGGAATCAACTGAAGCGATTGCAAAGGCTCTCTCAGAGGAATTCCATGTACCCATGGAAGCGTCAGAGCCGGTCAGCTGCGGCGGAGAAACACGACTTCGCTTTAACAGGAAAACAAGGTTCAGCGTTGAATTTGCGGCGGCTCAGAAAAGTGCGGACGAGGCTCAGCCGTCCGGTGACAGCTGGGGGTTCTTTGAGGACGGTCTCGGCTATGCCTACATATTTATTTCTGACGGTATGGGAAGCGGAAAACAGGCGGCTTTAGACTCAGCTATCGTTTCAAAGCTTTTCAGAAGGCTTATAAGATCCGGAATCGACTGCGGCTGTGCTGTTAAAATGCTTAATTCAATAATGCTTACAAAATCAGAGGAGGAGAGCTTTGCAACGCTTGATATTGCAAGGATCGATCTGGAAACCTGCGAGCTTACGCTTTTTAAATCCGGAGCGTCATCAACGCTTATTAAGTATGACAATACGGTTATGATGTTCAATTCGCCGTCAAATCCTATTGGTATAATATCTGACACTCAGCTTTTTACAAGGGAATGCAGCTTTGAGGCAGGAAATGTTCTGGTAATGCTTTCGGACGGCGTTGACGAATCGCTTTATGTCTATATCAAGGAGCAGCTTTTAAACGGGGGAACACTGAGGGATATAACAGAAAATGTGTGCGCCAGCGCCGGTAAAAAAAGCAGAGCAGCGCTCAGGGACGATATAACTGTTGCGCTTCTGACTGCGGTTGAACGGACATAAGAACCTGTCTTCACAAGCGTATGCGCATGTCTTTCCAGCAAATTTTTTCGCATACTGCGTTAAAAATTGTGCTTGGAAATCCGCACACATATCTTGTGAAGACGGGTTCTATGATTCAGACCTGAAAGAGGCAGTTTTGTACAGAAATGCTGTATCAAACTGCCTTAAAAATCCTTTTTTGTACAGCATGACATAAATGTTATTTTTTAAAAGACTGTGGTTTGTAGCAAATGCACTAAACCGACTAATCAAAACTATATAGTTTTTATGAAATTTATTTATACTGCATAAAAAAGCTTGAATAGTTATACGAAAAATGTTAAAATATATGTAATAAGGAGGAATTGACATGAATACATCCAAATCCGGCAGCATGCCAGAATCATACGAATTTCCGTTGTACCTGTTTTACCAAGGAAAGAACAGTGAGGCTTATAAATTTTTCGGTGTACATTCCGTTGAAAATAGAAATGATAAATGTTATTGCTTTCGTGTCTGGGCTCCGAATGCAAAAAGCGTATCGGTGGTAGGCGATTTTAATCACTGGGACAAGAACCAGAATCCTATGACCAGAATTGCCGATGGCATATGGGAGGCTTTTATATCAGGACTTGAACAGTTTGACGCATACAAATACTGCGTTGAAACACAGAAGGGGAAGTACCTCCTCAAATCCGATCCTTATGCAAACCATTTTGAAACACGTCCCGGAACAGCCTCTAAAATATATGAATGTTCCTATGAATGGACAGATGAGAAATGGATTGCTGAAAAAGCCAAAAAGGTTATTTATAAAAGCCCTGTGAACATATATGAGGTTCATATGGGTTCATGGATGCTTGATGAGGACGACAATCATCTAAGCTATGTTGCTTTTGCGGAAAAAATTATTCCGTATATGAAAAAGATGTCCTATACGCACATTGAGCTTATGCCTGTAACTGAATATCCTTATGACGGCTCATGGGGCTATCAGGTGACCGGATATTATGCTCCGACATCACGTTTCGGAACTCCGGACGATTTCAAGAAAATGATAGATATGCTTCATAATGCAGGCATAGGCGTTATTCTTGACTGGGTTCCGGCGCATTTTCCAAAGGATGCAAGCGGACTTTATGAGTTTGACGGAACCTGCTGCTATGAATATACTGACGAGAGAAAGCGTGAGCACAAGTCATGGGGTACAAGAGTCTTTGACTACGGCAGAGGCGAGGTGTGTTCATTCCTGATTTCAAGCGCTAACTACTGGATTTCGGAATTTCATATTGACGGAATTCGTGTTGACGCTGTTGCATCAATGCTTTATCTTGACTATGACAGACGTGACGGCGAATGGTGTCCTAATGTTTACGGCGGCAAGGAAAACCTTGAAGCAATTGAATTTTTAAAGCATCTTAACGAAGCGGTATTCCTGAAAAATCCGGACGTTTTGATGATCGCTGAGGAATCGACTGCCTGGCCTATGGTTACAAAGCCTACCGATATCGGCGGACTTGGATTCAATTTCAAGTGGAATATGGGATGGATGAACGATATGCTCCAGTATATGTCGCTTGATCCGATTTACAGAGCGTTTAATCATGACAAGCTCACATTCTCATTTTTCTACTGTTTTTCTGAAAATTACATACTTCCGATCTCGCATGACGAGGTTGTTCATGGAAAATGCTCAATGCTTGAAAAAATGCCTGGTACATATGAGCAGAAATACAGTTCCTACAGGGCGTTTTTAGCATATATGATGGCTCATCCGGGCAAAAAGCTTCTGTTTATGGGTCAGGAGTTTGCCCAGACCATAGAGTGGAATTATAAGACGCAGCTTGACTGGCTTGCACTTGAGGAGGAAAACCACAGAAAGATACATTACTTCTCGGAAAAGCTCAACAAATTTTATCTTGAGAATGCTCCGCTGTGGCAGAATGATGATTCGTGGCAGGGCTTCAGCTGGATTTCAAATGACGATTACCGTCAGAGCGTTATTGCCTTCAGAAGGTTTGATGATAACGGCGATGAGATAATTATTGTCTGCAACTTTGTTCCGGTTGAAAGAAGGGATTACAAGATAGGCGTTCCTTATGAAGGAACATATAAGCTTGTATTCAGTTCTGACGCTTTGGAGTTTGGCGGAGACGGCGTTACATCAGAAAGCATGAAGTCAAAGCCGTTTGCTATGCATGGTTTTGACGACAGTATTTCTCTTGATCTTGCACCGCTTTCTGTAATATACTTAAAGCCATGTCGTGATCAGAAGCCTAAAATCATACCGATTCCGGAAAAGGAAGAGAAAAAAACCGTAAAGTCAGCTTCTGCAAAGAAAAAGACTGAAATCAGAACTGAGAAAAGCAGTGCTGAAAACTTTTCGGAAACATTAACAAAGCCAAATATTTAAATTATAATATACATTTTGCCGCACTGTTTAAGGGATATGCTGCGGCAAAGTCAGGAGGAAAGATATGTATATAAAAAAGGAATGTGTCGCTATGCTGCTTGCCGGCGGACAGGGCAGCAGACTTTATGCTTTGACACAGGATATGGCAAAGCCAGCAGTGCCATACGGCGGTAAATACAGAATTATAGATTTTCCGCTATCAAACTGCACAAATTCAGGAATTGACACTGTAGGCGTACTTACACAGTACCAGCCGCTGGTGCTTAACGACTATATCGGAAACGGTCAGCCATGGGATCTGGACAGGCTTCATGGAGGAGTTCACGTTCTTCCGCCTTATCAGACATCTCTGGGCGCTTCATGGTATGAGGGAACTGCAAACGCTATCTACCAAAACATGAGCTTTATTGAAAGATATGACCCTGAATATGTTATAGTTCTCGGCGGCGACCATATATATAAAATGGATTATTCAAAGATGGTTGATTTCCATAAGAAGAATAATGCTGATCTGACAATTGCTGTTCAGCAGGTTTCTCTTGAAGAAGCAACAAGACTTGGTATCATGACCTGCGACAGTGAATTCAGAGTTGTTGACTTTACTGAGAAACCAAAGGAACCGAAATCAACTCTTGCTTCTATGGGTATCTATGTATTTACCTGGCAGAAGCTTAAAAAATATCTTATTGAAAATGAGAACGCAAATACAGGCTCAAAGGACTTTGGTAAGGATATTATTCCTTCAATGCTTGAAAACAACGAGAGATTATTTGCATATACATTTGAGGGATACTGGAAGGATGTTGGCACACTTGACAGTCTCTGGGAAGCAAATATGGATCTTTTAAGTCCGAGCGTTCCGCTTGATCTTTATGATAATGACTGGAAAATATACACAAGAAACAGCAATATGCCGCCGCAGTACATAGGCAATACAGCTGAGGTTGAAAATTCAATGATCGCAGAGGGAAGCACTATCAACGGAAAGGTTGACTTCTCCATTATATTTGCAGGTGCTAAGATTGAAGAGGGGGCAACTGTAAATTACAGTATCGTTATGCCGGATACAGTTATAAAGGCAGGAGCAGTTGTTGAATATGCGATTGTCGGCGAAAACTGTGTGGTTCATGAAAATGCCAGAATAGGTTTAAGCCCTGAAACTGTTGAAAACAGAGACGAATGGGGCATTGCAGTAGTCGGACATAATGTTGACATTTCAGAGGGAGCTAAGGTTCTTCCTAAGGATATTATATCCAAGAACATCTAAGGAGGAAAATAGAAAATGAGTGCTAAAAAGAATGTTTTAGGTCTGATTTTTGCAAGTATGCATGATTCTGACGTTATTGATCTTACAAAGAAGAGAACAATGGGTTCAATACCTTTCGGCGGACGTTACCGTCTTATTGATTTTCCTCTTTCAAATATGGTGAATTCAGGAGTTAAGGAAGTCGGCGTTATAACTAAGTCGAATTACGGCTCACTGCTTGATCACCTCGGTTCAGGAAGAGAATGGGATCTTTCAAGCAAAAACGGCGGACTCCACCTTCTTCCTCCGTTCAGCCATGTTGACAGCGGTATGTACAGAGGCCGTCTTGAAGCATTAAACGGCGTCTGGGATTTCGTTGAGCATTCAAATGCTGAATATGTTATCATGTCAGACTGCGATGTTGTTACAACTATTGACTATAAGGCGGCTGTTGCTTTCCATGAGGAGAGCGAGGCTGATATAACTGTTATTTACGGCAAGCATCCTTATGACTGCGGAACAGAGCAGACAGCAACTGTTATCGGAATTGACGATACGGGAAGAATCAATGACGTTATGATTGATCCGCAGATTTCCGGCGAATGCGCTGTTTTGCTTAATATGTTCATTATGTCAAAGGAAGTTCTGAAGAACATTGTTGTTAATTCAGCAAGCAGAAGTGAATACAGCTTCACAAAGGATGTTTTGCAGGCAAAGAAAAATGAATACAAGATAATGGGTTATGAGCATAAGGGCTATTTCTCAAAAATTGACTCAGTAAAGGCATTTTACGATGCAAATATGGCACTGCTTGATACTGACAACAGAAATGCTCTCTTTATCAAATCATCTCCTATTTATACTAAAATCAGAGATAACGGACCAGTTAAATTTGGTCTTAAATCTGAGATAAAGAATTCCCTCATTGCAGACGGCTGCGTAATTGATGGAAAAGTTGAGAATTGTATTCTTTGCAGAGGCGTTAAGATAGGCAAGGACGCTGTTGTGAAGGACTGCGTTATAATGCAGGATACTGTTATCGGCAATAAGTGCAGCATTTACTCTGTTATTACTGACAAGAACGTTGAAATCGGCGACGAAAAGATCATGACCGGTTCTGCGTCATATCCGCTTTACATAGGAAAAAATGCAGTAATATGAGATTTTGAAAGGATGAAGGAATTTGAATATTTTATTTGCAGCAAGTGAAGCCAACCCGTTCATAGCTTCCGGCGGACTTGCTGATGTTGCCGGTTCACTTCCGGCGGCGATTACTAAAAAAGGTCATGACTGCCGTATTGTAATTCCTCTGTATAAATCTATCAAACCGCAGTTTCGTGCAAATATGACATTTCTGACGCATATAACTGTTGATGTTTCCTGGAGAAAGCAGTACTGTGGAATTTTTACAGCAATCTGCAACGGAGTAACCTATTATTTTATCGATAATGAATATTACTTCGGACGTGACGGCATATACGGTTTCTTTGATGACTGTGAAAGATTTGTTTTCTATTCAAGAGCAGTCCTGGAAATGTTGCGCTGTATTGACTTTAAGCCGGACATTATTCATACAAATGACTGGCAGGCAGCTATGATACCGGTTTTTTATGAGGTGTTTTACAAATATCAGCAGGGTTATGAAAATATCAAGACTATTTTCACAATTCACAATATACAGTATCAGGGAAATTACAGTAAGGAAGTTCTCAACGAGGTTATGGGAATTCCTATGTATCACACAAGCCTTCTGGAGTACGATGGCAATATCAACATGATGAAGGGTGCAATTGAAACTGCCGACAAGGTAACAACTGTAAGTCCAAGCTATGCCTGGGAGATTCTCGATCCATGGTATTCACATGGCATGGACAGGGCGCTCGGACCAAAGCAGTATAAGCTTTCAGGTATTCTCAACGGCATAGACGTGAACGGCTATGACCCTTCGACTGATCCGGTTATCGCCAAGAATTATACTTCAAAGAGCATAACAGGCAAAAAGACCTGTAAGGCGGCACTTCTTGAAGAGCTGGGACTACAGGAGGGAACAGAACCGGTTATTGGCATCGTAACAAGATTTGTTTCTCATAAGGGAATTGACCTTATAAGATACGTTTTTGAGGATCTTATCAAGGCAGGTTTCAAATTTGCAATTCTCGGAAGCGGAGAAAAGGTTTATGAGGACTTTTTCAAGGAAATGGAATGGCGTTATAAGGATAAGGTTAGCGTGTCACTTGGCTTTATTCCGGAGCTTTCAAGAAAGATTTATGCCGGAGCAGACATGTTCCTTATGCCGTCACAGAGTGAACCTTGCGGTCTGGCACAGATGATTGCCATGAGATACGGAACTATTCCTATAGTTCGTGAAACCGGTGGTCTGAGAGACACTGTCAGGGATTGCGGCGGTGAAAAGGGCAACGGATTTACGTTCAAGACATATAATGCTCATGATATGCTGGATGCATGCATGAGAGCAAAGGAGCTTTACAGCGACAAGAGAAGCTGGAATGCTGTTATAAAGAGAGATATGAACGAGGACTTTAGTTGGAATAATTCGGCGGACCTGTATATTGATCTTTATCGTGAGCTTGTAAAGGAAAACTAAGAACCCGTTTTCACAAGATATGTGTGCGGATTTCCAAGCACAATTTTTAACGCAGTATGCGAAAAAATTTGTTGGAAAGACGTGTGCATACGCTTGTGAAAGACAGGTTCTAAAATATAATGGCTGTCAGTAGTGTAACTGACAGCCGCTTTTCTTCATATAAATAAAAAAACCCCCCGGCTAATACCAGGGGATAATTTATTATTTGTCCATATTGAAACGCTTCTTGAATCTGTCAACACGTCCGCCTGTATCAACGAGCTTCTGCTTGCCAGTATAGAATGGATGGCACTTTGAGCAGATTTCAACCTTAATGTCCTTCTTTGTAGAACGAGTTTCAATTACATTGCCGCAGTGACATGTAATTGTAGTTTTCTCAAACTGTGGATGGATACCCTCTTTCATGATTGTCACCTCTTTCAATTAACAATTATGATTAACACAGCAGCCCATCAGGTACCTTAGACAGTAGTGCTATAGATAATTCACTAATGATTAATATTATATCACACATTTTTGTAATAATCAAGTGATTTCCGAGATTTATTAAAGTTTTATCTATAATAACCTGTCTTTACAAGCGTATGCGCACGTCTTTCCAGCAAATTTTTTTGCATACTGCGTTAAAATTGTGCTTGGAAATCCGCACACATATCTTGTGAAGACAGGTTCTAAATATTTTTTCAGAGAAAGGAAATAATTTGTTGACAGCCAGTACATAGTGTGTTATAATAACAGGTGTTATACACTTTTAAGTGCATAACAACATATAACAGAAGGGTAAGGTTGGAATGCCTCCAAAAAATAAGTTTACAAAAGAGGAAATTATTAAAACTGCACTGGAAATTGTCAGGGAAAGGGGTCAGAAGTATGTTACAGCAAAGGAAATTGCGGTAAGACTTGGCGTTTCTACAAGACCAATCTTCACATCCTTTAAAACTATGGATGAGCTGAGGAAGGAAATGTATAATGCGGCAGTTGAGCTATATCATGAATATTTGTCTGTGGGTCTTGAATCAAAAATACCGTTTCTTGGATTCGGAATGCAGTACATCCGGTTTGCAAGGGAAGAAACCGAGCTTTATAAGCTGATATTTATAGATCCTCCGGCTGACGGAAAATGCAGTGCAATAGCAGAAATGAAGCGTTCTCTGGAAATTGTCAGAGAGCCGCTGCAAAGAATATACAACATCAGCAGCGCTGAGGCGGAGCTTTATTTCCGGGATATGTGGCTTGTTGTCTATGCTCTGGCGGCGTTGATTGCAGCAGGTGAGAATACTTATTCCGATAAGGAGATAAGTAAGATTCTCACTGAATTCAGTATAAGCATTTGCAGATCCGTCAAAGAAATTCCCGGATTTGCAGACGGCAGCTTTGACAGAGACAAGCTGTTCAGAGAAACAATCAAAAGCAATATTGAAAAAAGAGAGGGAGAATGAACATGCTGAAAATTGAACATCTTACAAAAATTTACGGTGACAAGAAGGCTGTTGACGATTTGAGCCTTAACATAAGACCAGGAGAAATATATGGTTTTATAGGTCATAACGGCGCCGGAAAAACCACAACGCTTAAATCTATTGCGGGTATTTTGCAGTTTGATTCAGGCGATATATGTGTGAACGGAACTTCTGTCCGAAAAGATCCGCTTACATGCAAAAAACAGCTTGCGTACATTCCGGATAATCCTGATCTGTATGAGTATATGACCGGAGAAAAATATCTGAATTTTATAGCTGACATATTCGGTGTCACTGCTTCTGAACGCCAGGAAAGGATACATAAATATGCTGAAATCTTTGAGCTTACAAAGGATCTCGCACAGCCTGTCGCTTCCTATTCTCATGGCATGAAGCAGAAACTTGCAATAATTTCAGCATGGATCCATGCACCGAAGCTGATTATCATGGATGAGCCGTTTGTAGGACTTGACCCTAAGGCTGCACATCTGCTCAAAGGCATGATGCGTGAGATGTGTGATAATGGCGGAGCGATTTTCTTTTCAACGCATGTTCTTGAGGTTGCGGAAAAGCTTTGTGACAAGGTTGCAATTATAAAAGGCGGAAAGCTTATCCGTTCCGGAACAATGGAAGATGTCAAGGGCGACGACAGTCTTGAGGAAGTATTTCTTGAATTGGAGGGAGAATAGTGCTGAAAACGCTTTTAAACAAACAGCTTTATGAAATTTTTAAGGGATATTTTTATGATGCAAAGAAAAATAAGAGCCGTTCAAAAGTTTCGACAGCACTTTTCATAGTATCATATGTGCTCCTTATGGTTGGCATACTGGGAGGTATGTTCACAGCTGTATCCATTTATCTCTGCAAACCGCTTGCCAGCGTAGATCTCGAATGGCTTTATTTTCTTATAATGGGAGGACTGGCAATATTCCTCGGAGCATTCGGAAGCGTATTCAACACATTTTCCGGGCTTTATCTTTCAAAGGATAATGACCTTATGCTGTCCTTGCCGATACCTGTGAAGTATATACTCATGTCACGTCTGCTGGGCGTTTATCTTATGGGACTTATGTTCTCATCGGTAGTAATAATTCCTGCTGTTATTGTTTACTGGGTAAAGGTAAAACTTACGGTTTTGTCAGTTGTCTGTTCTGTATGGATGGTCTTTCTGATATCCGTACTGGTGCTTATCATGTCCTGTCTGCTCGGATGGGTCGTAGCAAAAATAAGCCTGAAGCTGAAAAACAAAAGCTTTATAACAGTTATAATTTCCTTGCTGTTTATAGGCGCATACTACTTCTTTTATTACAAAGCCCAGAAGATTGTAAAGCATCTTATAGAAAATGCCGCAGTATATGGTCTTAAAATAAAAGGCTCTGCATATCCGCTTTATCTTCTCGGAAGAACGGGTGAGGGTGACCTTAAGGCTGTAGGTATTGTAACAGCTGTTCTGGCTGTGGCATCTGTACTTATGTGGATCATACTTTCCAGAAGCTTCTTAAAAATTGCAACCTCTTCGGGTGCAGCATCAAAGACTGTATATAAGGAAAAGGAATTCAGAAGTAAAGGCATATCAGGAGCGCTTTTCGGCAGGGAAATGAAGCGTTTTACGTCAAGCCCGAACTATATGCTCAACTGCGGTCTGGGCATACTGGGAATGATTATTTGCGGAGTTATTTTTATTGTCAAGGGTACAGCAATTTTCGGCGGTCTTGATCGTATGTTTAGTGAATATGAGGGAATTCCAGCCGTATTGATCTGTACAATGGTCTGCATGGTTGCGTCAATGAATGACATGACTGCGCCGTCCGTTTCACTGGAAGGAAAAAATCTGTGGCTTGCACAGTCGCTGCCGGTAACTCCTTGGCAGGTTTTAAGTGCAAAGCTTTCAGTTCAACTGCTGCTTACTGCCGTTCCGCTTGTATTTTGTCTTACATGCGCTGCTTTTATAGTTTCATGTTCGGCAGCAGAGCTTATATTCTTTATGCTTGTACCGGTTCTGTACATGTTCTTTTCAGCATTGTTCGGACTGTTTTTAAATCTGAAAATGCCGAATCTCACCTGGACAAATGAAATCGTTCCGATAAAACAGAGCGCAAGCGTTATTCTGTCGCTGCTCGGAAACTGGGTATGCGCCATCATACTTGGCGGAGGTTACCTGCTGTTTGGCTGGAAAATAGGAATGACCGGTTATCTTGCCCTGTTTTCACTGTTTATCGCAGCAATTAGTATCGCTATGTATACATGGATCAGAAAGAAAGGGACAAAAATTTTTGCAGAGCTTTAGGAATACTTATACGCTTCTGCGGTTCTAAACCTTAATAAGGCAGTATAACTGTAAAAGGGAGGAAACTATGTCAGAAATAATAAAAATAAATAACGTGACAAAGGAATTTAAGGTTTTAAAGAGACGTGAGGGCATAAAGGGCGGTCTTATGGATCTTTTCTCCAGAAACTATAAGGTTGTCAGAGCTGTGGACAATATATCCATGAGTATTGAACAGGGTGAAATTGTCGGCTATCTTGGTCCGAACGGCGCCGGAAAGTCCACAACTATAAAAATGATGACCGGAGTTCTTGAACCTACCTCCGGAGAAATATTAGTCGGCGGAAATGTTCCGTACAGGGAAAGAGCAAAGAATGCTCAGGAGATAGGGGTTGTTTTCGGTCAGCGCTCACAGCTGTGGTGGTCGCTGCCTCTTATTGAATCTTTTAAGCTTCTCAGAGATATATATCAGGTGAGCAGCAGCAATTATGAAAGCATGATGAAGCTCTACAGCTCTCTTGTTGACCTTGAACCGCTGCTTCACAAGCCTGTCCGTCAGATGTCTCTTGGACAGAGAACGCTCAGTGATATACTTGCGGCATTTCTGCATGACCCAAAAATAGTTTTTCTTGATGAGCCGACGATAGGTCTTGACGTATCAATGAAAAACAGGATACGCATGCTCATAAAGGCTCTTAATCGTGAAAAAAACACAACTGTAATACTTACGACTCACGACATGGGCGATGTTGACGCACTCTGCGAGAGAATAGTAATTATAGACAAAGGAAAAATGCTTTACGATAATGATATTGAACACCTTAAAAGCTTTTTTGGTTCGTACAGAACGCTCAGGCTGATGCTTGATGTGCCGGAGGAAAAAATCAGAGAAGAAATCGGAAAGGTTTTTGCAGGAGATGCCGTTTCAGTTTCACAGAGCAATGAGTGGACGGAGCTTCTCATAAACGAGGACAGGATAAAGCTTATGGACGTTCTGGGTTATGTTCAGGAGCATTATTCCATAATTGATATGAAGCTTGAGGAAATTTCGACAGAAGCCGTTATCCGGAAGATTTACGAGGAGGGTGTGTCATGAAGCTGAAAAAGTATGTTGCCCTTACAAGAGCTGGAATGATTGAATCGCTCCAGTTTCGGGCAAGCTTTGTTGTTGTGTTTCTGGGTAATCTGGTTTATCTGACCATTATGTACTTTCTCTGGAGGTCAATATACAATTCAGCCGGAACAGATGTTGTAAGTGGCATGACCTTTTCAGATACGCTTATTTACCTTGTTCTTGCAACGGCTCTTTACAACTTTATGGAAATGTATCTTGTCTGGCAGATGGGAAGAAATATCCAGACCGGACAAATTGTGCTTGATCTTCTTAAGCCTATGGAATTCAGGTCATACATGCTCTGGTCGCTTTCAGGAAGTTTTGTAATGCAATTTTTCATGACGTTTCTGCCGACATTTATTATAATCTGCCTTATGACCGAAAGTATACATTTCGGGCTGAACCTTGTCCTTTTTATTATATCGGTCGTAATGGCAGTTATAATAAACTATAACATTGATTTTATTGTAGGAACAATCTGTCTTTATACTCAGAGTATCTGGGGAATAAATATTATGAAGCAGGTTATCGTGCTTCTGCTTTCGGGCGCAACAATACCAATTGCGTTTTTTCCAGAGCCTTTCAAAACGATTACATACTACCTGCCGTTTCGTTCAATATATAATTCTCCTCTCACGATTCTTATAAATGATCAGATGGCGTCCGGAGAAATAATTTCAACACTTGCACTTCAGCTATTCTGGTGCGTTGCGGCTGCACTCATCGGCAGGCTTTTCTGGAGCATATCGCTGCGTAAAATTACAGTAAATGGGGGATGACGCATGAAAAAGAAAACTTTTGGCTTTTATTTCAGAATTTACTGCAAAATACTTGCACAGGATCTTAAAAGCAAGATGAGCTATCGTGCGGATTTTATTATCTCAACGATCGGTATGATATTTACTAATATCGCTGGGTTTGTATCCTTCTGGATACTATTTAAGAATTTTCCGTCAGTAATGGGCTGGAATTATTACGAAATGCTGTTTCTTTACGGGTTTTCTCTGGTTGCGCTTACGCCTGTCCAGTGCTTTTTCGATAATAACTGGAATCTAAGGTATGTGGTGTATTCAGGTGATTTTATAAAATATTGCTTCCGCCCGATAAATATTTTCTTTTATTATATTTCCGAGGTGTTTGATATAAAGGGACTGGGACAGCTCGCTTTCGGACTCGGTACGCTTATTTATTCCTGGAATAAGCTCGGACTTGGCTTTACGCCTCTTATGGTGCTTAAAATGATTGTCTTTCTGCTGACCGCTTCGCTTATCATGATAGCGTTGCAGAATGCGGCAGCTGCGACCTGCTTCTGGATTCAGAATTCGTTTTACATACTGGATTTTGTCACACGCTTCAAAGACTATGCAAAATATCCGGCAACGATTTTCAACACTGTTTTCAGATTCATTTTTACATTTGTTCTGCCGATTTCATTTATTGCATATTATCCGAGCCTTGTCATACTAAGACCGGATGAAGTTCCTCTTTTATCCTGGCTTTCACCGTTCATAGGAATTTTGTATTTCTGGCTCAGCTATAAGTTCTGGATGCTGGGAGCAAGGCATTATGATGGAACAGGTTCGTGATACTCTGTTGCAGATACTGCTTTGAAATTGTGCTGTTTGTATAAAATCCGGATAAAAAGACACTCATGAGTTATGCTGATGCACAATCTTGATAAAAAACCATTGACATTAAGATAAACATAGCGCTAAAATAATATTGTTGATATTTAAGAGATCCGGATCTTTTGAAACAGCAAATTGAATATTATTGAACAACGAAGTTCACCGTCTGCTTTTACTAAGCAGATATGGTGGACTTTTTCTTTTTGGAGGAAACGATCATGAATGCTGATATCGGATTTATGCTTATCTGTTCGGCGCTTGTATTTTTTATGACGCCGGGTCTGGCATGCTTTTACGGAGGACTTGTAAGAAAGAAAAATACTGTTAATACGATGATGACATCTATCTTCATTATCGGTACAGGCATTGTAATGTGGGTGCTTTTTGGTTATTCTCTTTCATTTTCACCGACTGAAAACGGATTTATTGGAAATCTGAACTGGTTTGGTCTTGAGGGCGTTTCGCTTGATAAGGGGTATACGGACAGTGCGGCTATACCTAATATGGTTTTCTGCTGCTTCCAGATGATGTTTGCTATTATCACTCCGGCGCTTATTACTGGTGCAGTTGCAGGAAGAATGAAGTTTAAGTCACTTTTTGTATTTATTATTCTCTGGTCTGCTGTTGTTTATTATCCGCTGGCTCATATGGTCTGGGCACAGGATGGTATACTTGGACTTGACGGAATCGGCGCTCTTGATTTTGCCGGCGGCGATGTTGTACATATCAGCTCGGGCGTTTCAGCTCTTGTACTTTGTATTCTTCTCGGAAAGAGAAAGGATTATGACCATGCGGCATACCGCATTCACAATATTCCGACAGTTATGATCGGCGCTTCGCTTCTTATGTTCGGCTGGTTCGGATTCAATGCCGGTTCTGCACTTGAAGCAAACGGTCAGGCAGCTCATGCATTTATGACAACCGCAGCTTCCTCAGCAGCAGCACTTCTTTCATGGATGATGTGTGACGTTATCAAAAACAAAAAACCGACTCTTATTGGTGCATGTACAGGTATAGTTGCAGGTCTTGTAGGAATTACTCCTGGCGCAGGCTTTGTTCCGATTTGGGCTGCACTGCTTATAGGCTTTACAACAAGTCCGGTATGCTTTATCATGATTTCATACGGAAAAAGAAAGTTCGGTTTTGACGATGCGCTTGACGCTTTCAGCTGTCATGGTACAGGCGGTATCTGGGGCGGTCTGCTTACAGGTATATTTGCAAAAGAATCTGTCGGCGGTTATGACGGTGCGATCTTTGGAGACTGGGCGCAGTTCGGAGCACAGGCAGCAGGTATAGGTATAACAATAGTTATTGCAGTTGTTGGTACGCTTATTTGCTATGGTATTACAAGACTTGTTACAGGAAAAATCAGAGTTGACGCAAAGGATGAAATGCTTGGTCTTGATATTACGCAGCATGGCGAATCAGCTTATCCGTCATTTAATGGTCTTGAATAATTACAGAATTGGAGTGCTGAAATATGTCAAATGAAGAAAAGAATTCAACGCTTATAAAAATAGAAGCAATTGTAAGAGAGGAAGCGTATCAGGATGTAAAAAATGCGCTTTCAGAAATCGGAGTAAACGGAATTACAGTTTATCAGGTTGTCGGCTGTGGGGTTCAGCGAGGAATGTCTGAATATGTAAGAGGACAAAAGGTTGATGTTCAGGTTCTTCCGAAGATAAAGTTTGAAATCGTTGTTTCCTCGGAGGAATGGGAAGCAAAGACGATAGAAACCATCAGAAAGGCTGCACAGACAGGAAATCCGGGAGATGGTAAAATATTTAGTTACTATATCCGTCAGGCTGTAAAGATAAGAACCGGTGAAACGGGTTACGATGCTGTTCAGTCAACTGAGGATTAATCAAAAAATATCAATGTTAATTGCATAAAGATTGTGCAAGATTCTTAAGGATGCTCTTTATGGGGCATCCTTTTTGTTTGCGGTTTAAAGTTCTGCTGTACAATTGCTGAAAACAATGTAGCAAAAACGCATATCAGGTCATAAAATAAAAACAGAGGGCAATGCTCTCAATAAAGTAAAGGAGGTCTTTTTTTGGATTTCAGTATGTTTGAAAACATGAGATTTAACACTGATAGTGTATCTGCTCAGCCAGTTCGGAACAACGGCAGAAATAATCAATCTGAATCGGAAATGATGAGCCGTTTTCCGTCTGAAACGCCGCTTGCAATGGCATACGTTCCGTTTCAGCACTGGTCAGAGGTATACAGTGAAGAGGAAGCACTGAAGTCGGGAACATTATTCCCGGAGCTGGATCTTCCTTTTGCACCGGAGGGAGGATGTCATGGACAAAGACAGACTTTTTAAGACTATTCAGATGTATGGTTTTGCAATTGATGAGATCGTGCTTTACCTTGACACACACCCGAATTGCAGAAATGCTCTGAATTTTTATCATAAATACAATGAATTAAGACGTTCAGCAATTGAAGAGTATAACAGACTTTATGGTCCGCTTACTGCCGGAGAGGTAAAAAGCAATGAAACCTGGACCTGGACGCATGAGCCATGGCCATGGGAAAGGAGCTGTGACTAATGTGGATTTATGAGAAAAAGCTTCAGCATCCTGTTAATATAAAAAATTCAAACCCGAAGCTGGCAAAATTTATCATATCGCAGCTTGGAGGACCAGACGGTGAAATGGCTGCATCTATGAGATATCTCAATCAGAGATATGCTGCTCCATATGGAGAGGTTAAGGGCGTTTTGACGGATATAGGTGTATCTGTATCGGTATAGCACATACAAAAAACGCTCCTGTTTACACTACATGTAAATAGAAACGTTTTATTTTTTTTGCTTATTAAATTCATCACGGATTTTGAGAAGTTCAACATATTTCTTCAAATCCTGCAAGCTCTCATTTGAAAGATAAATGCTGTCATTCATCAGATTCGCAATAAATTCAGGGTATTGCTTGTTTGGAAGTTCAACGGAACTTGCACCTATGAGATAATCAACCGTTACAAAATAATATAATGCAAGGGAATAGAGCATATCAATATTAGGCTCTCTTATGCCACATTCATAGTTGCTGAGAAGTTTTCTTGATATACATAAATCGTCCGCAACTTGTTGCTGAGTGCGATTCATTTTTCTCCGAAGTTCTTTCAAGCGTTCTGGAAGTAAACTCATTTTTCATCACCATTTACTATTATAATTG
>CAKSJL010000007.1 GCA_934463345.1 uncultured Oscillospiraceae bacterium
TCCGCTCTCTCCGAAGAAAATTTGATCTATATTGCTCACTTACATTTATTGCTTAAACGCCTATGAGAACAAGTTCTAATTCTCTCTGCATATATGTACCACAAAATCAAGTTTCTTTTCTATCTCAATTTCTCCCATAAACTATAACACCGCCTTTCTTAAATTTAACATTCCTAAACTTAATCATTTTTGATAGAAAATACACCCTCAGAATCAATTTTAACCCTCTTTCTAAGTGCTTTGGCAAATTTCAAATAAACTTTCCTTATCAGTTTAATACACCTCTTAAAATTGATTCTGGGGCATCTGGAACTATCTCACTTTAAACAAATTACGTTTGCAATAATCTTTCAGCTTTTTAAATTTTTCTTGCTTATATAAAGCTACAAGATAATTGTCATAGGCACTGAACCTGTAAACGTGATCTGTTATCTTGTAAAGTTCTCTTATCATATAGCCGTGGCGACCGTTTTCCTGCGGCGTTGTCCACTCTATATTGTCAGGGTGAAAATTCATTGGAATTCCAAGTTCATATGCGGTGTAAATCGAACCTGAACCGTCCATGACATTGGCTTCCAGTTTACAATAATCTGTAGCAACACAGTTATCTGTAAAGTCCGTACAAATTGCAACCAGTCTTTCAAAGGATATTGCATTTCCATCGATAAACAGCAAAATGTGTCCATTTTCATGGAAACCAGTGCCATTTTTGGAACCTACGCCTCCTCCGTTTGCAAATTTTCCATTGCAGTTATACTTTTCATATCCGCCGTTGAAATACAATATCAGGGAACCACCATTTTTCCAGTTAATAATGTAATAGTCGGGAAACTTGAGTACCTGTTTAATAAGTGAAATAAAGTTGTCCGTTGTGTTTTTATTGGACTTTGCGTTAATCTGAACTTGTGCAGCTATTGCAGTAGTTGTGATTCTTTGCGAACCAGATGTATGCTTGTTATTAAAGTTTCTTATCAGCATTGTTTTCTGCCTCCTTCTGGGTTCTTTTTATAATGTTGTATATGGTCGCACGAGTAACACCTAAAACTTTAGCTGCCTCTGTGACTGTCATTTCCTTTTGTTCAATATCTGCAAGAACTTCTTTCAGTACATTTACATCGAACTCCTTTGGCTTTCTGCCACGATAGACACCTTTCTGCTTTGCACAGGCAATGCCTTCTCGCTGTCTTTCAAGCAGGTTTTCACGTTCAAACTGATTAAGTGCTGCAATAATATTCACCATCAGCTTGCCCGTAGGACTGCTTGTGTCGTATTGTTCTTTAACACTGTAAATACGAACCTTCTTGCGATCAAACATCTCAAATATTTTCAGTAAATCACTTACTGTTCTGCTGAGTCTTGACCAACTTTCCACGTAAACCTCATCTCCTTCCCGAACAAACTCAATCAGTTCATTTAATTTTTCTCTGCTCATATCTTTGCCGCTCTGCTTTTCCTGAAAAACTTTTTCAATTTCATAGGACTTTAACAGTTCAAGTTGTCGGTCAAGGTTCTGCTCCTGCGTGGAAACTCTGACATATGCTATTTTCATATTCTCACCGCCTTTCTGTTTCAAATTGTAAAATTTGATTATACCCATATTGAACAAATCCGTTTTCTAAAAATCTGTTTAATTTGGCTTGTAACCGCTATATTTTTGACGGCTATTTTTATATATCAAATTTATATCTTTCCTTATTTAATAGGCACTTTTTCAGGTAGTAAATAAAAAAATCAGCTGTCATTGTTTTAAAGCAATGACAGCCGATTTGTAAACGATATTCAATTGTTTTCAATGAAATAGCTTATAACACTTTTATGCCGAAACTGATTTCATTTCTTCTTCAAGCTTGTTGATTTTTTCGATAGGAAGCTTAGTTGCTTTCGCAATATCTTCCTTAGAAATAGTGCCTAAAAGTAATAAATTATAGGCAATCTTAAGCTTTTCATCATTGATTCTATCTTCCATAGCTTTGCACATATAATCCACTCCTTCTAGTGCCTCTTTAAAATATTATACAATTTAAATTCTATCCAACAATTCGCTCGGTTTAAACGCAGGAACTGTGCTTTCTTTAAAGTCACGGACATTTCGCGTTACAATATAACTTGCTTTGATACGCTTTGCACAGCACATTTGTACAGCATCTTCATAGTCGTTAAGGCACATTTCAGCTGCATTTTTCAAATCACTCGACCTTAATTCAGCCACTTCAAATATTGTCATAAGTCTTGAAATGATTTCCATAGTTTTTTGAGGTGTAAGTTCTTTCCTGAGAATGTAAACAATATTAGGAATCGATAGAGCAGATATATAACCCTCAATCTTTTTTACCTCACATAGCTTCCAGATTTTCAGTGAGTTTTCAAGAAAATCAGGACGATTACAAAGCACATCAAGGATAACATTGGTATCAATCAATACTTTCATGTTTTTCTATCCTCTCTTGAATCATCTCTTTTTCATTGTAATCATTTTTCAGAACGCCCACCAAAGAATCAGAAAGAAATGAAATAGCAGCAGTATTTGATACCATTCGTGCAACTTCTTTCCCATTTTTGAGAATAATAATTTCATCGCCGGATTGAACCGCCTGCAAATACTGTCCAAAGTTATTTTGAATATCTGTTGCTGATACAGTTGTAATCATATAAACGCCTCCTTATTTAGCTAATTTTATTATACGCTGTTTTAGCTAAAATGTCAAGTAGAAAATTTGACTTTTCAATTGAAATATGGTATAATGTAAAAAATGTTACTTTATACTGCCTAAAAACACTTGACTAATTATTTTTCCAAAAACACCCACTGAAAAATCCTCTTGATATGCAACAGTATCACAGCGATACAGTTTGTGATACTAATGCTCAAAAAAATATACGTATCGCATGAGTAAACGCATATTTTTTGTAATACTTGTCACTCACTATTACAGTGTGTATCAGGTGTAATGATTCACTTTATCGAGTGGGAGTAATAAACAGGTTATTCTTAAAGCAGGAGACAACAGAAATGGCAAATGAAGATAAAAAAGATTTTAATATTATGTTGCATGATAAAAAAGATATGCCTAAATTCCAAATCATTACAGACCAGAAAAGCATTGAAAAACACGGTGGAAGTAAAATGTATTTTGCCCCACCAATTGATTATGACAAGGTAATGAAAAAAATTCCTTATGGTAAAGTGATTACTGTTGGAAAAATACGAGAATACTTTGCAGAGTTGAGTAGTACAGATTTTACAGAACCGATTACAGCAGGAGTTTTTGTTTCTATCGTGGCTTGGGCGAGTTTTCAGCGTTCAGATGATGAAACGCCTTATTGGAGAACATTGAAAGCCAACGGAGAATTAAATGCTAAATATCCAAATGGTATTAAAGCACAGAAAGAGAAATTAGAAGCAGAGGGACATGTTATTATTCAAAAAGGGCGTAAGAATGTGCGGTACTATGTAAAGGACTATGAAAATTCTCTTTTTGATTTAAAATAGGTATATTCTAATTTATTGGGATAGTGAATAAAAATATTTGTTTATTGCATTTTGCAATACAATATGTTTAATGATTAAAAAAGCATGCACTACTTTGCTGTAGTGCATGCTTAATTTAATTATTAGATAAGAGTTTTTGCAATAGCAATTGCATCGTATAGGTTAACTTTTCCATTATTGTCGTAGTCAGCGAGAATCTGCTGCATTTCGTCAAGATCTTCCATGCCAAGAATGTGTTTTGAAATATTAACTACATCATAAAGGTCTACAGAATCACTGTAATTTGTGTCACCAATCGGATAATCTCTGGGAATTTCATACTTCTTTGATTCTGCTTCCTCAAGCCAGGTATATGGCATAATACCTACATTGTTTACCTTCTCTGTGTTCTGCAAGGCATTGAGTACTTTTGCTATTGCCCTACCTTCAGTTTCATTTTTAAACTGGAAGTACATTTTGTTTGCATTTACTGTAAAAATGCTTATATTGTCAGTAAATCCTGCAACGTCAGAGGGATTGAAAGCATTTGCAGATTCAACGCCGTCAAATGTAAGTGTAAATCCAAATTGATCCTCGCTGAATCCTGTACTGTCAGCACCATTTTTCTTCATGTAGTCAGCAATTGCAGTTTCTCCTTCAGGATATGCAGCGCTAGTTTCAATATATGTAACAGGTTCTGCGTAGTCAATATTAGTGTCCTTGAGAATATCAGTGCAATA
This sequence comes from uncultured Oscillospiraceae bacterium, assembly GCA_934463345.1. GTDB lineage: Bacteria > Bacillota > Clostridia > Oscillospirales > Ruminococcaceae > Porcipelethomonas. Next base: position 4,210 of record CAKSJL010000007.1, read on the forward strand.
TTCTTCGGCAGCTTCCTCGCTGTTAAAGTTGCTTATGCAGTATACATTGTCGTTTATATTCATATCAAGGAGATAAAGAGAAAGCCATGCATCATCGTTCTGCATTTTTTTAATTTGATACCTGGAAAGCTTTTGGATTTCAAGATCCTTGCTTACCGAAGGTGTGTTTTGGTTTTTTAACTTTACAATTACCTTTGTCGCCTTCCAGACAAAAATGTGGTTAAATTCGTTATGCTCATTAACGACAAATTCACTGGACGCATAAACATCTGAAGTTAAGTTGTCATCATCGTTGATTGTAAAAGAAATTATATTTGATGAGTCCACCTCAGCTGAAACTATTGAAGTTCCCATAGTGACAGCCATGACAGTCGATAAGATTGCAGCTGCAATTTTTTTTGCTTTTTTCATAATGTTTCCTCCTTTAGTACTTTAGATTGGTGTTATTTGCATAAAAATGCAATAAGTTAAAAGTCATTTTTGTTCCGGTATTACTTGTAGTGCCACTTTAAAAGCATATATTGCTTATATATATATTATATAACATAATGATATATTTGTCAATATGATTTTCGTATTTTTTACATTTTTTCGAGATATTGTGTTTTAATAAAGTAAAACGGAAAAAAACACCCCCATGCATTTTTTGCACGGGAGTGTTTATGAAAAATATGAGGGTTTCAGGAAGTAATTTCCTTAACTTGAAAGCTATTTTATATCATCTTCGCCCTGGAGAGCGTCAAATCCTGTTTCACCTGTTCTTACCTTAACTACATCCTCAACATCAAAGATAAAGATCTTTCCGTCACCGATATTGCCGGTATAAAGAGCCTGCTTAACAGTATTTACAACCTTGTCAACAGGAACCTTTGAAACAACAACTTCTGCCTTAACCTTAGGAAGCAGCTGCACATCCTCACGCTCAACGCCACGATAGTACATCTTCTGTCCCTTCTGTGTACCGTAGCCCATTACATTTGTAATAGTAATACCTCTTACATCAATTGAGTTAAGCGCATTCTTGAGGGCTTCAAGTTTTTCAGGTTTGCAGATTACAGAAACCTTTGTAAGCTTTGGTGAACCGTCAGTTTTCTCCTTTGTCTGGATCTTGACAGTCGGAACTGCTTCTGATACAGGAACAGCACTTGTTGTGTCAACGCCCGCCTTAGCGCCCTGCTTCTGAATGTCTTTAACCATTGAAACAGAAGGCATAAAGTCTGCGTAGCTTGACGGGAGATTATGTTCAGTTGCGTCAAGACCGAGGATCTCTTCCTCAGCAGAAGCTCTGAGTCCCATAGTTTTCTTGATTACAGTAAATGTGATAATCATGGTTACTGTTACCCATGCCGCAACACAGACAACGCCGAGAGCCTGTGTTCCGAGAAGCTTTACGCCGCCGCCGTAGAAAAGTCCCTTGTCAGTTGTTGAGCCGTCAGCTAAAAGACCGACTGCAATAGTACCGAAAGCACCGTTTATGCAGTGAACGCCTACTGCGCCGACAGGATCGTCTACCTTGAGCACTTTATCAACAAATTCAACACCGAGAACGATCAGGATACCTGCAACAGCGCCGATAATAGCTGCACCGACAGGGTTTACAGCGTCACATCCTGCTGTGATCGCAACAAGACCAGCAAGTGAGCCGTTAAGGGTCATGGAAACAACAGGCTTGCCGTATCTTATCCATGTAAATGCCATTGTAACAACTGTTGCAACTGCTGCAGCAAGGTTTGTTGTTACGAATACCTTGCCTGCGAGAGCGATGCTGTCGCCTTCCATTGAAACGGTTGAAGCGCCGTTGAATCCAAACCAGCAGAACCAGAGAATGAAGCAACCGAGAGCGCCGAGTGTGAGAGAGTGACCCGGAATAGCCTTAGGCTTGCCGTCCTTGCCGTATTTTCCAATACGAGGGCCTAAGATTGCAGCGCCGACAAGAGCCGCAACACCGCCTGTCATATGTACTGCTGTTGAACCTGCGAAATCATGGAAGCCAAGCTCAGAAAGCCAGCCGCCGCCCCAGATCCAGTGAGCTTCGATCGGATATACGACCGCACTGATTACTGCACTGTAAACGAGATATGCTGCAAACTTTGTTCTTTCAGCCATAGCGCCTGAAACGATAGTTGCTGCTGTTGCACAGAATACTGTCTGGAAAATAAAGAATGCAAAGAACGGAACGCCGTCAGGAAGCATTCCGCTTCCGTAGTTGGCTTCTGTTGCAATTCCATGATATCCGCCGATAAATGAGCCTGCGCCAAACATGAGACCGAATCCCAGAATCCAGAATATTGGAGTACCAAGACAAAAGTCCATTAAGTTTTTCATAATGATGTTGCCGGCATTTTTAGCTCTTGTAAAGCCTGTTTCGACCATTGCAAAGCCTGCCTGCATAAAGAATACCAATGCTGCGCCCAGAAGGACCCAGATCGTATTTACCGAAGAAAATTCCATAAAACTCATCCTTCCCATATTATCATTATAGGTCAGTTCTGCGGACGGTACCAGATCCGTCAGAATGCCCGGATAAACAAAAAAGGTGCTGTGAGCACATTACCTTGCTCACAGCACCTTTGCTGTCTGTGCTTATAGTATATACCAAGCCTTTTGATTTGTCAAGTACTTTTTAAAAATTTCTGAAATTTTTTTCGGATTTTGCTGAAAAATATTAAGTGATATAATGTAGGGGGCATTCAGGGATTTTTTCAGGTCGGTTGATAAAGTATGTTTTCTGATGGAGGAGATGCATGCCTGCACAATAAAGTAAGATATAAATTTAATTGCAGAGGGAATATGCGCCTGTGCGTTTTTAGGCTTATCAAAAACTGAGCCTGATTGAGAGCGATATAATGTAAGAATTTTTTCTGAGGTTTATTTTTTATGCTATAGAGCGTTTATTGAAGCATATTTATGCGTTGCGTGCCTTAAAAAATAAGAATAAAAAGTTTTTTGAAAAAAATCTTTGCTTTTTTAAGAAAAGTACTTGACAAGCGAAAAAAATAGGTGTATTATATAAAGCACAGAGAACAAAGGTGTTCATCAGTATTGCAGATCGTGTCTGCGGTGCTTATGAGCACCTTTTTTTATTTCGCAGACAGTTTCTGTTGAAAATCCAGTTTTCATTCAAGGAGGAACAAATCATGTTAAGAGAAGGAGAAGTCAGGATCCCTTCCGGATGTGCGATTTCCGGTATTTTTTCAAGAAAAGGAAGAAAATTGAACGGCAGGTCAATTATTGATTCAATTGCCACGATGCACGACAGATCAAACGGTTTAGGCGGCGGTTTTGCGGGATACGGAATTTATCCGCAGTATAAGGATGCCTATGCGTTTCACATTTTCTTTGATGATACAAAAGCAAAGCTTGCCTGTGAAAAATTCATTGACAAGTATTTTGATGTAATAAATCTTTCAAAAATTCCTACAAAAAAGGTTGCAGCCATTACAAACGAACCTATCATTATGAGATACTTTGTAAAGCCGCTTCCGAACAGACTCAAGGAATCACAGCTTGATGAAAATGAATTTACAGTTCAGTGCGTAATAAAGATAAATACTACTATAGACGGTGCGTATGTATTTTCAAGCGGCAAGAACATGGGTGTTTTCAAGGCTGTCGGATATCCTGAGGATGTCGGGGAATTCTACAGACTCGACGAATATGAGGGCTACTGCTGGACGGCTCATGGAAGATATCCGACAAATACGCCTGGCTGGTGGGGCGGCGCTCATCCGTTTGCGATGCTTGACCTTTCAATTGTCCACAACGGAGAGATTTCATCCTACGATGCAAACAGAAGATTTATTGAAATGTTCGGCTATAAATGTACGCTTCTTACAGATACTGAGGTAATCACATACATTATCGATTATCTCCACAGACGTCTCGGATGTTCATTTACAGAGGTTTCAGAGATCATTGCCGCACCTTTCTGGGAAACAATTGAATCGATGAAGCCGGAGGACAGAGAAAGACTCACATATTTCAGAAATGCTTTTTCAAGCATGCTTATAACCGGACCTTTTTCAATTATGGTTGGTTTTGACGGCGGAATCATGGCTCTCAACGACAGACTCAAACTTCGTTCAATGGTTGTCGGTGAAAAGGATGATATGGTATATATTGCAAGTGAGGAATGTGCTATAAGAGTTATAGAGCCGAATCTTGATAAGATCTGGTCGCCAAGAGGCGGAGAACCGGTTATAGTTACTTTAGAGGAGGGACTTGAATAATGAATTATCAGTATCCGGAATTTGAAGTTGTGCGCAATGCCGACAGATGTATCGGCTGTCGTGTCTGTGAAAGACAGTGTGCAAATGAAGTTCACTATTATGACGCTGAACTGGGCAAGATGATGTGCGATGAGTCAAAGTGTGTAAACTGCCAGAGATGTGTTGCACTTTGTCCGACAAGAGCGCTTAAAATTGTAAAATCAGACAATACATTCAGAGAAAACGCAAACTGGACGATGGAAAACATCAAGGAGATATACAAGCAGGCTGAATCAGGCGGCGTTCTGCTCTCATCAATGGGTAATCCGAAACCGCTTCCGGTTTACTGGGACAAGATTCTTATCAATGCCTCCCAGGTAACAAATCCACCTATTGATCCGCTTCGTGAGCCAATGGAAACAAGAACATTCTTAGGTCAGAAGCCGACAGAAATAAAAAGGGACGAGGACGGAAAGATCGTAAGCAACCTTTCAAGCCAGTTAAAGCTTGAAGTTCCTATTATGTTCTCGGCAATGTCATTCGGTTCGATCAGCAAGAATGCTCATGAAAGTCTTGCGAGAGCTGCAACAGAGCTTGGTACATACTACAATACCGGTGAGGGCGGACTTCACAAAGACTTTTACAAGTATGGCCCTAATACAATAGTTCAGGTCGCTTCCGGACGTTTTGGCGTTCACAAGGAATATCTCGAAGCCGGAGCAGCTATTGAAATAAAAATGGGTCAAGGTGCAAAGCCTGGTATCGGCGGACATCTCCCAGGCACAAAGACTATCGGCGAGGTTTCAAGCACAAGAATGATTCCGGAGGGTTCGGACGCTATTTCACCTGCACCGCACCACGATATCTATTCTATTGAGGATCTTCGTCAGCTGGTATATTCATTAAAGGAAGCAACAGAATACAAAAAGCCGGTTATTGTTAAGATTGCCGCTGTTCACAATGTTGCTGCAATTGCCTCAGGTATTGCAAGAAGCGGCGCTGACATAATCGCAATTGACGGTTTCAGAGGCGGTACGGGTGCTGCTCCTACAAGAATAAGGGATAATGTCGGAATTCCGATTGAGCTTGCGCTTGCAAGTGTTGATGAACGTTTAAGACAGGAAGGCATCAGAGGAAACGTTTCAATCGTTGTCGGCGGAAGCATCAGAAATTCTGCTGATATAGTAAAGGCTATTGCTCTTGGCGCAGACGCTGTTTATATTGGTTCAGCAGCATGTATTGCTATGGGCTGTCATCAGTGCAGAGCCTGTCACGCAGCAAAATGCAACTGGGGTATCGCAACACAGCGTCCGGATCTCGTAAAGCGTCTTAATCCGGATGTCGGCTATAAGCGTCTTGTAAACCTTGTTCAGGCATGGGATCATGAGATTAAGGAAATCATGGGCGGTATGGGTATCAACTCCATCGAAAGTCTGAAGGGAAACAGGCTTATGCTCAGAGGAGTCGGCTTAAACGAAAAAGAGCTTGAGATTCTTGGTATCAAGCATGCAGGCGAATAAGGAGGACAGGACTCATGAAAAGAATATATGTCAATGAAGAATGGTGTCTGGGATGTCACCTCTGTGAATATAACTGCGCTTTTGCCAATACGATTTCAGATGGAAAATCCAAGGCAAACGAAATGGCAAAGGCTTTAAAGGGAAAGAAAATTTTTCCGAAGATCCAGGTTGAGGAGAACAACGGCATTTACTTTGCAGTTTCCTGCCGCCACTGTACTGATCCGCTTTGTGTAAAGGGCTGCATAGCCGGAGCGCTGAGTGTTAAGGACGGTGTTATTGAAATAAATCAGGATAAGTGCGTTGGCTGTTACACATGTGTGCTTTCATGTCCTTACGGAGCAATTATGCCGGCAGAGGACGGACATGTTGCACAGAAATGCGAGCTTTGCACTAAAAATTCCTGCGGTTCTCCTGCATGCGTTGCAGGCTGCCCGAACAATGCGATAGTATTTGAAGAAAGACAGTAAATAAGAGAGGTGTGTTTTAAAGATGAACTATGTAATTATCGGCAATTCTGCTGCGGCTGTCGGATGTATTGAAGGTATCCGCAAAAATGATAAGGAAAGCGCTATTACAGTTATTTCCGATGAAAAGCACCACACTTATTCACGTCCGCTTATTTCATATCTGCTTTACGGAAAAACAGACGAGGAAAGAATGAAATACCGTCCGGACAGTTTTTACAAGGACAATAATGTAACTGCTATTCTCGGAAAAAAGGCTGAAAAAATTGATACTGAAAACAGAAAGGTTATTCTCGACGACGGAAAACAGGTCGATTATGACAAGCTTCTGGTTGCAACAGGTTCAAGACCTTTTATCCCTCCTATGCAGGGACTGGACACTGTTGAAAAGAAATTCACATTTATGACGCTTGACGACGCACTTGCACTTGACAAGGCAATCGACAAAAAATCAAGAGTTCTTATTGTCGGCGCAGGTCTTATCGGTCTTAAATGTGCAGAGGGAATTCTTAGCAAGATAAAAAGCCTTACTGTAATAGACCTTGCGGACAGGATTCTGCCATCTATCCTTGACGAAACGGGTTCTGAGCTTGTTCAGAAATCAATCGAGGAAAAGGGCGTTAAATTCATGCTGGGAACTTCAGCAAAGGAATTTAAGGGAAACAAGGCTGTACTTACAAACGGCGAAACGGTTGAATTTGACGTTCTGGTAATAGCCGTCGGAGTAAGACCTAACACTGAGCTTGTTGCAAATGCAGGCGGAAAAGTTGTAAAGGGTATCGTTACAGACAGCTTCTGCCGTACAACTCTTCCGGGTATTTATGCAGCAGGGGACTGCACAGAAAGCAATGATATTACAACGGGAACAAGGAGAATACTTGCGCTTCTTCCTAATGCATACATGCAGGGTGAAACAGCCGGACTTCACATGACCGGAACAGACAAGCCGTACGACCATGCAATGCCTATGAACGCTATCGGCTTTTTCGGATACCACATGATAACAGCCGGAAGCTATGACGGCGAAAAGACCGTTTATTCGGACGGTAAAAACTACAAGATGCTTGTAACAAAGAACAATCACTTAAACGGTTATATAATGATAGGCGATATTGCCAGAGCAGGAATCTACACAAAACTTATTCGTGAACAGGTTCCGCTTGACAGCATTGATTTTGAGCTTGTAAAACAGAAGCCGCAGCTTATGGCTTTTTCACTCAGTGACAGGAAAGAACAGCTCGGAGGTGTGAGATAATGGATATAAAAGCAGGACTTATGCATTTTAAGGAGCTTAACGAAAAGGTGAGAAATACACCTGAAAAGCATGTCCTTATTGACAACTGCATAGGACAGAGATATATTGCAAGCGGACTTTCAAACAAGGAGATCACTATAAACGGAACTCCCGGAAATGCTCTCGGCGCTTATCTGAACGGCGCTGATATTATCGTAAACGGAAATGCTCAGGACGCAACCGGAGATACAATGAACGAGGGTTCAATCATAATTCATGGTTCGTCGGGAGATGCAACCGGCTATGCGATGAGAGGCGGAAAGATTTTTGTTCGTGACAATGCTGGCTACAGGGCAGGAATTCACATGAAAGCGTACAAGGAAAAGATTCCGGTTCTTGTAATCGGAGGAAAGGCTGGAAGCTTCCTCGGAGAATACCAGGCAGGAGGAATTATCATTGTACTCGGCATTAACTGCGACAAGAACACACCGCCGGTCGGATACTTCTGCGGAACAGGAATGCATGGCGGAAAGATATATATATGCACAGAAAAGCTGCCACGAAATCTTCCGGCACAGGTTTCTGCAAAGAAAGCAACTGCTGATGATCTTTATGAGATTTCAGATCTGCTCAAGGAATACTGTGATAACTTTGACTATGATATTTCAAAGATCATAAATAAAAGCTTTTATGTTCTGACACCAAACAGCCAGAATCCATATAAGAGACTTTATACGAATAATTAAAGTTAACACTGCACAATCTCTGTGTGGTATTGCCTAAAATGAAAGGGATGTTCCGGTATGGAGCGTCCCTTTAATGTTATTGTCTGTTCGATCATGAGATAATAATTTGACCTTTCAAATAGAAATCACCGCCTTTTACAGCGGTGATCTCGAATCTGTCCACACAATTTATATGTGGACAGGTTCATATATAATCTTTTTCTACACGTTGGAAATCAGCTTTTAATCTATTGATGCTTCGATTTCCTTTATTTTGTTGTTTTCCATTTTTACTGTTGCAATAATTCTGTTATTTTTATAGTTATAGTCAACAGTATAGCTATAGCTGGTGTTGTTCCCGTTTGTATCCTGCATCTCGACCAGATTATTCAGCTTGTCGGCATAATAATCAGTATTTACTGAATATGAAAACGTATAATCATCAAGTCCGCATGTCAGGTAAGGAACAGCATATATATCCTTTGAGGTTGTCTTGAAGGAGGTTATATAGAACAGACTTCCGTAATATAAGCCGTAAAATGTCGTATTTTCATAGCCATCCAGTCCAAGGTCTGAAAGACTCATACCCCATTCCGTTCCTCTGTCGGAGGTTATAAGATTTTTTGTTTCCTCCGGAGAATATATTTTTAAGTAATCAGCGCTGCTTGCGTCAAGGTTTACTGCTCTTCCAAGAAGGTCAACGATCGTGTTGGTGTCAGGATTATCTACATACAATACAACATGCTTTTCACCTACAACTTCGCCTCTTTCAGGAGAACTTTCTGTAACATAGTAGGAACTGTTATCAGACGGCTGTTCTTTATCAGGGTATACTATTTCATAGTCTGTAATGCTGTTGCTTTTCAGTATCTCCAGCGCATGGTCAAGACTGTAATTACGCAGATAAGGCATCATGCTTCCGCATACGTCAATGTCTATCTTCTGCCCCAGAGGTACTAAATTACCGTTTTCTGTTGAGATTCCGTTGTCAAATGTATAGGATATTATTTCACCCGGCTTGAATGAGCTGTTTGTCGGATTTTCCTTATAGGTTCTTGTTCCAAGTGAAAGTCCGGCTTCTGACAGGACAGCTTCGGCTTCATTTACTGTCATTCCGATTATGTTCGGAATACTTGTATAATCAGACGATTCATTTATATAATTTGTGCCCCAGTAATAATCAAATGATTTCGAGACTTTTTCAGTTACATCGTTTCCGTCCTGATCAAGTATGAAATTAAATGAATAGCTTCCTCCGCCGTTTCTGTTATCGTCAAATGCTGCATTGACTTCTGATTTACAGTTCAGATATACATCAGCGTCACCTGAATTGGTAAGTGGAAACATATAAAAGACTTCTGGTGATACATTGCAGCCGACAGAGGTAATGCCGTAGTTTTCTTCGGCGATGCGTAAAGCCCTGCTTTCAAGCGCATCATAATCTGTAACATTGTTGTCGAGCATTTTGCTGTATGCACTCTCAAGCAGCTGCATATCAACATTATCGCCATTGTAAATCGATTCTGTTACACTTACAATATTTTCAATGTCAAAGCCGCCCTCATAGCCTACGATATACTCATGATTTGTATATGCATATCTGAAGAGATCATTTCCTGAGGATGTCTGTCCTTCAACGAAGGAAGTATACTGCACATATCGGCGGAAAGTGTATTTCTGGCTTTGGTCGTTCTGCTGGCTGATGACAGATGAAATATAAGGAAAAATGATTTCATGATGTCCGAGAGAGTCAGAGGTCCATTCCTCAACCATTTTGTACTGGTTATCAGTGAATTCGTTCAGAAATTTTTCCTTTGCCGCATTAAACTCATCCTGTTTCATTACTGCATGTACGGCTTCAGAATTCATCTCCATCTGATCCCGCTGCAACTGCTCTTCAAGCAGCTTTCGCTTTTCCTCCAATGCCTGTGCTGCTTCTTTTTCCAGATTTTTTCTTTCTGCATTCTGAAGAGATTCATCATCAGTCGGTGATGTGGACTGTGAGGAACTGATACTTGTCCTTGCCTTGAATTCTGACATATTAACCTGTGATTTGTTGAAGATCACAAGCTTTGCCGCCATTCCGAAGTTAAGACATATCAGAGCAGCTATCATTATAGGAATAAAGACTGGTCTTTTAACCGGAACAGCCTTTTCTTTTTCTGAAACCGCCTGCATGATATGCTTTTTCAGACATTTGTCCTGCTTGATTGTATCAATGCTCTGGTACAAATCCGTTTTTTTCATCACTGTTCGCCTCCATTTCTATTTTCAGCTTTTTTCTTGCCCGTGAAAGTCTTGATGTAACGCTGCCCTCGCTTATTTTAAGTATCTCTGAGATCTCGCTTACTGAATACCCTTCGTAGTAGAAAAGCTCCAGCACCACACGATTTTTAGGAGAAAGTTCAAACAGGTCAATAAGCCGTACCGCCTCCTCTATGACTCCGGTTGAAATCTCGGCAGCTTCCTCAAGTCCTACGGTGTTTTTCTGCCAGAAGCTTTTCTGAAAGTCCTTGCAGCAGTTGATAGCAACTCGTATAAGCCATGCCTTTTCATTTGCATCATCAGAAAATTCAGGAGATTTGTAGCAGTATTTGATAAATGTGTTCTGAAGTGCGTCCTCAGCATCCTGCTTATTTCCAAGTCTCAGAATGCATATTCTGTAAAGCATGGGCGAATACCTGTCGTATTTTTCCGAGAATTCCTCCATGGAAAAGCGCAATTGTTTTTTCATTTTCATCCCTCCTTAAAGTTTTTCTGCCCTTGCAGAAATGCTCTTGAATTTATGTCTTTTTTATCTCTCTGTAAATAAAACGAGTGAAAATCTAAAAATACTGCATTTTATTTAAGTTTACCGAAAAAAATTCAGGGACACCCGAAACAGAGTGTCCCTTAAAGCAAATCTGGTATTATTGTCCGTAAAGTCCGTTGGTAATTGAATCGGTCGAGCTCATTCTGGCTTCTATTTTGGCTTCGTATGAAGCGTAAATCTTTCCGAGATCCTCCGGACGCTGTCCGTTCTTTCCCTCTTCATCCGGTTCGTTCGGATCTCCGAAGGTAACGGAATAAAGGTAGATAACGCCGTCATAGTCATACTGGCAGCTTACTGTTATTTCACTGAATTTTTTGAATTCCTTGTCGGTTTCAAATTTAACGCTTACGATCCCGAAGTTTCCGCTGTTTGAGAATATTGATTTAGTATCAAGCTCTGTCGGGTTGTACTTTACGTTGATTTTGTAAGGCATGCTTTTATTGTCGGTTTTGCTTCTTTCAATTTCCCTTTCAACGTCTGAATCAAGAAGCGATGAGAGAATACCCCGGTATTTTTCACTCAGAGCCTCATATTCAAAGTCCTCCCACTTTGCGTCCTTTTTGTCCGGAACATAGTATGTTGAGGATGAAATTACAGTGTAGGTGCTGTTTCTGTAAAACTTTAATGTGCCGCTTGCGTCATATTCCATAAAAGCGCAGTCATTGCCAAGTTTTGAAGCTTCAATAAGAGTATTTGCGGAATCGGCGGTCTTTGAAACTTGTATGTAATAATTTTCCTCTGTGCCATTTTCCAGAACATAACTTTTCATGTTCTGATATATTGTTTCGTTTTCCTTGCTGTCGTCTCCGCATGAGCAGAGAAGCATGGTGATAAGGGCGGCTGTCAGTATTGATATGATTTTTTTCATTTAAAAGTCCTCGCAGTTAGTTATTGCACCGGTAGGGCAGGCGTCAAAGCACGTTCCGCATCCGGTACATTTATTGTAATCTATAACTGCGTGGAAGTCAACTACTTTTACAGCCTCGCTGAGACATTTTTTCTCGCAGATCTTACAGCCTATACAGCCGTTGGAACATGAAAGCTTTGTATTTTTGCCGTTGTCCTTCGACGAACATTTTACATCGACATGCTTTGAAACCGGCTTTATTGAGATGAGGCTGTTCGGACAGACCTTTACGCATTTTCCACAGGCAGCACACACGCCTGTAACCTCGGCAACTCCGTTTACTATTTTAATTGCATTTTCACTGCACACTGAAACACAGTCGCCATATCCCAGACAGCCGTAAACGCATGATTTTTCTCCGCCGAATCTCTTTGCAGCGGCACAGCTTTGTATGCCGTCAAATTCAAAGCGTTTTTTTACTGCGTCGCAGTTTCCACGACAGTGTACAACTGCGGTTTCCGGAACAATTTCCATAGCTTCAGTTCCAAGAATCGAGCTTATTTTAAGGCTTGCTTCAGTTCCCCCCGGCTTGCAGAGATTCGTCGGAGCATTGTCCTTCACGATTGCATTTGCATAGTCCGAGCAGCCTGCAAAGCCGCATGCACCGCAATTTGCCTGCGGAAGAGCTTCGCTTATCCTTTCGATCCGTTCATCGGTCTGAACGTAGAATATCTTTGATGCGGCAGTCAGAAGTATTCCGGCGGCAAGCCCAAGAACTGCGAATATCAGAACAGGTATCAGAAATGTTGACATTTTAAATAGCTCCTTTCTGTCAGCTTATAAGTCCCGAAAAAGCCATAAAGCTCAATGAAACTATTGATGCGGCGATAAGTGTTGACGGGATGCCCTTAAAGGTTTCCGGTATGTCTGCTGTTTCCAGCTTTGAGCGTACTCCTGAAAAGAGAATCAGCGCAAGAGAGAAGCCGACTCCGGCGAAAACTGCATTTACCACTGACTGAAGGAATGTATATCCGTTGTCTATGTTGAGCAGCGTTACTCCCAGAACTGCGCAGTTTGTTGTAATAAGCGGAAGATATACGCCCAGAGAGTCATAAAGCGGCGGCATAACCTTTTTTAGCATAATTTCAACAAGCTGAACGAACAGAGCGATGATAAGTATAAAGGCGACTGTATTAAGGTATTCAAGCCCGTTCGGAACAAGTACATGCCAGTAGACAGGGTATGTTATGGCTGTTGCACAGGTCATGACGAATATTACAGCGGCGCCCATGCCAAGGCTTGACGAAAGCTTTTTTGAAACGCCGAGGAAAGGACAGATGCCCATGAATTTTGAAAGTACAAAGTTATCGACGAATACAGCCGATATCATGATAATAAAGATTTCTTTCATTATTTCTCAGTACCTCCTTTTCTTCCGGCGCAGTTTGCGGCATTCGGACAGCCTGCGCATCCGATTTTCTGCGGAGGCTTCTTTCCTGCGATCTTGTTTACCAGCGCAATGACGACGCCCAGGACAAAGAATCCTCCTGCGGACATTACAAACACTGACATAGGTTCGTTTATAAAAGGTATATCAAGACCCAGCCATGTTCCTGAGCCGAGAATTTCCCTTACAGATCCCATTATGAAAAGGGAAAGTGTGAAGCCAAGTCCCATTCCAAGACCGTCCAGCGCAGACGGCAGGACCTTGTTTTTGCAGGCGAACATTTCCGCACGTCCTAAAATTATGCAGTTTACGGTTATAAGGCTTAAAAACGTTCCGAGTGCATCATAAAGGTCGGGAACAAAGCCATGAAGCAAAAAGCTTATGAGCGTTACAAAGCCGGCGATTATGACAATATAGCATGGAAGCTTTACAGCCTTTGGAATGACATTTTTAAGAAGGGAGATAACAATATTTGAGCCAACAAGTACAAATGCAGTCGCAAGCCCCATGCCAATTCCGTTTACAGCCTGGGTTGTTACAGCAAGAGTCGGGCACATGCCTAAAAGTCCCACAAGGTTAGGGTTTTCCTTTATAAGACCTTTGGTGAATTCCTTTAAATTACCCATTTAAAATTTCCTCCTTGTGTTCAGCATAAGCATTTAAAACAAGGTCAACGGCGGATTTCATTCCCTTTGAAGAGTATGTAGCGCCTGTTATAACGCTGAAATCATAGTCCGGGGAGGAAACGCCTTTAAACTGTTCCGTAAAGCTTTTGTCCTCTTTGACCTTCGTTCCGAGTCCGGGAGTTTCTCCGATTGAAAGAAAGCTTATGTCCTCGACGGCTCCGCTGCTGTCAAGACCGATAAGCAGATGCAGACCGCCTTTTGAATAGCCGTCGGCAGTAACCTCAAAGATAACTCTTCCGTTTTCATCACAGGTAACGGAGTCAATGCCGTCAATGGAAATGTCTGCTGAAGTGTAATCCGCTTTGCCAAAAGTTTCTGTGAGAGCCTTACTGAATTTATCCTCCTGAGCCTTTGCAATTTTATCCTTGGTTGCCGTATTTGCCGCAACGAGAAGTGCGCAGACAATAACGGATATGAGCGTCAGAACAAGAGGGGGCATTATTTTTTCTTTCATTTCTGCCTTGCCTCCTTTTTTGCGCCGAAAGGTTTTGTCATTGTAAATCTGTCAATATAAGGAGTTACAATATTCATAAGAAGTATTGAAAAAGAAACTCCCTCAGGATAGCTTCCGAACTGCCTTATGAGGAATGTTATCAGGCCGCAGCCAATTCCGAAAATCAGCTTTCCCTTGTTTGTAACAGGGGTTGTAACATAGTCTGTTGCCATAAAGAATGCTCCGAGGAAAAGTCCTCCGGCAAGCATATTGTATACGACATCATTTCCGGCAATCAGGTCTGAAAGTGCGACAGTTCCAATAAAAGCGACAGGAGTAACGGGGGAGATGATTCCTCTTATTATAAGATAAACGCCGCCTATTAGCAGTGCAAGCGCACAGGTTTCACCAATACAGCCGCCGACATTTCCGAGGAGAAGATCCTTGTATGAAGCATTTCCTGAAACAAGTGGAGTTGCTCCGGTAATGACCTGGCTGTTGCCGATCATGACGAATGAATCTGACTGCAAAGATGTGTTGTAATATTTAGGTACAGCCCATGTCGTCATGTTTGACGTAAATGACAGCATGAGTACGATTCTTCCCACAATAGCAGGGTTTGCAAAATTCTGTCCCAGACCTCCGAAAAGCTGCTTTACGACAACTATGGCAACGAAGCAGCCTATTGCTGCCTGCCAGAACGGAAGGGTTACGGGAAGATTAAGGGCGAGCAGCAGACCGGTCAGTACAGCGCTCAGGTCGCCGACTGTCTGTTCTCTTTTCATGATTATCCTTGTGATTCCCTCAAAGGTTACGCATGCGGATATACATAGAATAATAAGCATTATGGCTCTCAGACCGAAATAGTATCCGGCAGAGATTACGGACGGTATAAGTGCAGCAATGACGCACAGCATAATGCGTCTTGTTGTCATGCTGTCCTTTATATGCGGAGAGGGAGAAATTCTCAGTAAATTCAATTTTCAGTTCTTCCTTTCTGTCAGTTTCTTGGTATAAGAGCCTTTGCAAGCTGATTGGTTTCTGCAAGTTTTCTGCCTGCCGGACAGACGTAGGTACAGCATCCGCAGTTCATGCAGAGCGTAACTTTAAGCGTTTTGAGCGAGGCTATATCTCTTCTCAGATAAGCCTTTTCAAGTTCTGTCGGCATCAGTCTGAAAGGACATGCCTTTATGCAGCGGCCGCAGCGTATGCAGTTTGTAACAACAGGCTCTGAATATTTTTCAAACGCAAGTATCGCATTTGTTCCCTTTACAACCGGAGTATCCGGATTGAATGCGCACGCACCCATCATAGGCCCTCCTGCAATAAGCTTTTTAAGCCTTGAGGTGTCGCACTGCGCAAAGCTGAGAATATCAGAAAACGGTGTTCCTATCGGTGCAAAAACATTACAGGGCTTTGCGGTTATGTCGCCGTCAACGGTTATTCGTTTTTGAGTCAGCGGCATTCCTGTTTTCAGATAATGTGAAATTCCGGCGGCTGTGGAAACATTCATTACAATAACTCCTGCGTCTGCCGGAAGCTGTCCCTCCATTACGATCCTGCCAGTTGTATTGTATATAAGAACCTTTTCTGCGCCCTGAGGATATATAGACGGCAGAACCTTTACAGATATCTCCGGATGACTTTTTGTTTTCTCAGTCATAAGACTTATAGCGTCCGGTTTGTTGCTTTCAATGCCGATTACCGCAGAGCCGATTTTTAAATACTTCATTACTGTCAGTATTCCGTCAATAACGCTGCCGCCGTCCTCAAGCATCTGCCTGTGATCGGAGGTTATGTAAGGTTCACACTCCGCAGCGTTTATTATTAGCGTATTGACAGCGGATTTAGTACTGAGCTTTATGTGCGTCGGAAAGCCTGCGCCGCCAAGACCGGTGATTCCGCTCTCCCTTATCGCTTTTATAAAATCTTCCGCTGAGTTTATCTCAGGCGGCTTTACCTCCTCGGATACGGTCTGTTCGCCGTCAGTTTCAATTGTGACAGCCTTGCAGACATTTCCGTTTGAAAGCTTTATGTCAGATACTGCCGTAACCTTTCCGGAAACAGACGAGTGAACCGGAACTGACATAAAAGCGTCAGTATCGCCTATCTTCTGACCGACACAGACAGCGTCGCCAGGTTTGACAAGCGGTGTGCATGGAGCGCCCATATTCATGAGCATTGGAATTGTTACCTTTTCCGGAAGAGGCAGTGTGACAGTCTGTGAAGCCGCAGTACCTTTTCTGTGGGAAAGGAGTATTCCATTCAGCTTTTTCATTATTTTCCTCCTTGTTTGTGTTTTGTTCTGGTCATTGCTTCTGTCAGCAGCTTTAAAGCTGAGCCTGTTGCAGCGCCGGCAATGCAGCCGGAAATTATCATGACAGGACTGTAACCGAAAACCGCTGTATGCATAATAATTGAAGCGGCACAGAGCTGACCGAAATTATGAACAAGCGCACCGGTTATACTCATGAGCATAAGGGACGCGTTTGTTTTTTTATAGATTATGAGCATTGCCGCATACGAGAGAACGCCGCCGGAAACAGACATGAAAAATGCGGACGCACCTCTTGTAAGCAGGACAAATACTGATTTTAACAGGCATAGTGCAAAGCCGTATTTTACGCTCTGTCTTGCCATGGAGTACATAACCGGAAGATTTGAAAATCCGGGTTTTACTCCCAGCGGAAGCGGTATCAGGCTCTCTGCCGCTGAAATACCTGCGGAAAGCGCAAGAAGAATACCGCAAAGGGCTATATTTCCGGTTTTGTTTGATGCTATTTTATTTCTACTATAAGTTTTTTCGGCAGACATACTATTCTTTCGCCTTTCCTTGAAATCCAGCCTGTGTTTACGCATATCCTGTCGGGACAGTCAGAATCCGAAACGCAGACCTTACCGTCACTGATTTCGATAACTGCGCCCTCTGCCTCATCTGGTCTGTAGGTTTTCTGATGACCGGAAAGCTCCATAGTTTTGATCGTTTTACCGTCAACGGAAATTATAGCCTCAGAGCCGCTGTGTGAACGGATTTTAAAAAAAACAGCTGTTAGTAATCCGGCAGCAAGAACGATGCATATTATCAGTGCGTCACGCTTTGTAACAAGCTTTTTATTCTCTGTACTCATCATTTAAAACCTCGTAATCAAGACCATCGCTTACATAGAGTCTTTTGTTATCATCAGCGGCAAACACTTTATATTTGTCCGAATGGAGATATTTTTCAATATTTTCGCTTCCATCAAGAAAAATCATTGTTGAAAGGAAGTCGGATTCAATTCCGCTGTCTGAAAAAACTGTGACGGTCGTAAGGTCAGTTTCAGCAGGCCAGCCGGTGCGTGGGTCTATTATGTGGCAGTATGTTATGCCGTCAGCTTCAAAGAAGCGTTCATAGCCGCCCGACGTTGAGAGAAAGCCCTGAACGGCGCTGACATCTGCAAGTACTCCTCCATCCGGATCAGATATGCTGACCTTGGATTTTCCGCCGTATAAAAGAATGGACGAACCTGTTGAAATGCAGGTTTTTTTACAGTTGTTTTCCTTGAGATATTCAAGACATGCATCAAGAGCCGTACC
Organism: uncultured Oscillospiraceae bacterium; assembly: GCA_934463345.1. Lineage (GTDB taxonomy): Bacteria > Bacillota > Clostridia > Oscillospirales > Ruminococcaceae > Porcipelethomonas. The sequence goes on from CAKSJL010000007.1 coordinate 22,162, forward strand.
CTTTCCGACTGCTCCGAAATCAAGAGCTGCACCGTTTTCAAGCGTTATTTCACTGCCGTTGATATCTATATTGTCAGTCCCTGTTGTTTCAAGTGCCGCTTTTATTTCGGCTTCCTTTGGAACAGACGGATTGTCTGATGTGACGTTCCAGAGCGATGTGAGTCTGCCGATTGTTATATCTGTAAGACTTCCGTATTCGTCGTTCAGTTTCAGGGTATCTCTGACCGTCCTGCAAAGAGTATCAGAGGCGGTTATGCTTTTTTTGCTGTTGAGAATATACGCTTCACCGTTTTTGCTGCTGCGGTCAAGGGCATTCTGGTAATTCTTAAAAATATCCTTGATGTCGTTTGTGATATTGCTCTGGCTTTTTACTGAAACGACGGTATCCATGGCGAAAAAATCAAGACTGAAGCGCCAGTCGTCAGATGATTCGGATTCGTGTGTTATGATAGCTGCGAAAACGGCAGCAGCTGCACAAATTATAATAAGCGACAGATTTTTTACGGATTTTTTTGAAAACATTAAAAACCTCTTTTTTTTTCTGCGAAAAAATGCTATAATAAAAAAGAAATATTCCGGCGGCAGTTACTTTAATGCAGCAGCGTATGATCAGCAGCTGAGGGCATTGCCTTAAAGCGCCGAAATTTCATCCTCGATTAATTTTATGAGCGTCAGAAGCGATTGAGAATCCGGAAAGCTTTCCTCAATTTCTGAAATGGCTATCCTGACCCCGTTTTTTTCATTTTTACCCTTTATGCCGGCGCATGCCCTTGAAATAAGGCAGTCGCACAGATATTCGGACTCTGCGGCAGGAATTTTAAAAGCTTTTTTGGGGTTTTCAGGATTTGAATTGTAGACGATTCTCAGAAGCTTGTAGACCCCGACGCACAGATATTTGTATACATCCTCATCAATACTGCTGTTTTCGCAGAGTTTTGAAATTATATTCTGTGAATCGGAAACTGCCTTTATGCGTTCGCTTACTCCTGTCCTGACCTCGCTCAATATCAGCTGTCTGCCGGGAGACGGGGAGCGCCCGAGGAGATAATCGCAGGTAACGTCGTAGTAGTCTGCGGCTTTTAATATAAATTCAAGTCCGCATTCTCTTATGCCTTTTTCGTAGTGTGACAGGAGAGCCTGGGATATTCCCAGGTCAGCAGCAGCCTTTTTCTGACTGATTTTTCTTTCTTTTCTGACCAAGGTCAGGATTCGTGGGAAATCTGTGTTGTTCAACGGCTGTTAAAGCTCCTTTCTTATCGCCCGCAGGCGAAAAAACCTATGATAAAATTATATAACAGTCAGTATAAAAAAGTAAAGTGGACAATTATAAGATTTTTCGGCTTTCTTTATGCCGAAATTTGTAGAATATATGAATACAGCGAATTTACACTGTGATTTTAGTGCATAATAACCAACAGACAGACGTTGTAAACTGTCTGTATAAAGGAGACAGGTGAGTAATGAAGGGATACCGACTAAGCATTGTAAGGCATGGTCTTACATCCGCAAATGACAGCGGAACATACATAGGCTGCCGTTCTGATTATTCTCTTTCACAGAAAGGCATAAATCAGCTTTGGAACAAGATGGATGAATTTGATTACCCAAGAGTCCAGAGGGTTTATTCAAGTCCTATGAAAAGATGCCTTGAAACTGCGGAGATACTTTTTCCGTATCGTGAGGTGCAGATCGTTGAAAATATAACTGAACTGGACTTCGGAGAATTTGACGGAAAAACGGTCAATGAGCTTATAGAACGTGAGGACTATAAGGAATGGCTGAAAGGCGGCTCACCGGACAAGCGTCCGCCGGGAGGAGAAAGCACAGAAGAGCTGCTGCTGAGGCTTTACAAGGGACTTCATGAGATCATAATGGATATGATGAACGAGGATCTGACGCACTGTGCTATGGTGACTCACTCTGGAATTATCACAAATATTCTCTCAGCCTTCGGACTTCCGAAAATCAATCCGAAGGAGCTTACCTGTGCGCCGGGGGAGGGTTTTGAGATCATCGTGACGGCAAAGATGTGGCAGCAGTCACAGGCGTTTGAAATACTTGGAAAGATTCCATACTACAAGGGAGAAGAGTATTAGAGCGTGTTCATTTTCAAAGTAGTTTTTCCGTTAATCTATAATAATATGCTGTCAGTACATACCGCTCAGGCGGAAAATCTCTGAAACGGAGCGATTTCATGAAAATGTCTGCTTACAGGCGTGAAGCCGGAACATATCTTAAAGGAAGATACGGAGAAGCCTTTTTCGTGTCGTTTGTGTTTGTTTTTGCTTTTGCTGTTTTCCGCATAATATCAGCGGCGTCAGCTTATTTTCTGGGCGGTGGTACAGCTTCTGCCGCTGCTGAAACGGTTGCTGCGGTTATTTCTTTTTTTACGGTCACACCGCTTATAACCGGAGGTCTATGGTGGTTTTTCCAGACAGTCTGCGGACGTGACAACAGAAGCATTTTAAAGCTTTATTCCGGATTCCGGCTTAACAGTCGGGCGGCAGTCCTTTACATTATGATGTGGCTGAAGGCGTTTCTTTCTCTTTTTCCCTCTGCTGCATGCTTTACGGCGGCTTATGTTTTCCTTTATGGAAAAACCGGACTGGAAAGCAATATTATACTTTTTGCGCTGCTTCAGTTTACAATGCTCGGACTGGTTTTTCTGGGATTTTTTCTGAATGCGCTGCTTTCAATGGTCTTGTCGCCGTTTATTTTTATAAGTCATCCGGATATGAATCCGTTTAAGGTTATCAGAAATTCGGCGGTACTTATGAAAGGAAAAAAGCTTGAATTTCTGAGACTTATATCTGTATATATTCCTGCAATGCTGCCAGTTGTTACAATTCCGTTTGTTCTGCCTCGTGCAGTAATGTCGACTGCGGTGTTTGCAAGGGAATGTCTGGAGGAAAGCGCTGAAATACGGGGGGAAGATAAATTATGAGCGACAGCACAGAGCTTGTGTTCACAGCGGAAAAGGACGCCGTTATAAAGGATTATCTTTTGAACGAATGCCATGTATCAAAACGCCAGCTTACGAAATTAAAGCAGATAGAAAACGGTATAACGGTCAATGGTATTCATGCAAGGGTTACGGAAACTGTTGCATACGGCGATATAATAAGGCTGAAAAGCGGCAACAGTACATTTCTTGAGCCTAACCCGGGGTTGTCAGTTCCGAAAGCGTTTGAGAATGACTTCCTTGTGATTTACGACAAACCGGTCGGAATGCCGGTGCATCCTTCCATAAAGCATCAGGGGGATACGCTCGGAAACTGCTTTGCATCGGATTATCCCGGAATTACCTTTCGTCCGGTAAATCGCCTTGACAGAGATACTTCGGGACTTTGCGCAGTTGCTAAAAACGCATATTATGCGTCGCTTCTGCAAAACAGCATTGAAAAAACGTATTATGCGGTCGTTCAGGGCAAAATTGTTGGTAACGGAACAATTGACCTGCCTATTGCAAGAGAAAAGGAATCAATCATAAAAAGAGTTGTCAGGGAGGACGGTCAGAACGCTGTGACGCATTACAGCGCTATAGACGGAAATGACAGCTTTACTCTTTTGGAAATAAAGCTTGAAACAGGCAGAACTCATCAGATAAGAGTTCACCTTTCATATATGGGTCATCCTCTTGCCGGGGACGATCTTTACGGCGGAAGTACCGCATACATAAAAAATCAGGCTCTTCACTGCGGCAGAATGCTTGTCAGACTGCCAAACGGCGAGAATCTGAACATCATAAGCGAGATCCGTAAGGATATGAAAAAACTGATAATGCCTTAAAACGGCGGAATGGAGAATTATTATGGAGAAGATCGCAAGCTTTCAGGTAGATCACAGAAAGATAAACGTCGGCATGTACATTTCAAGAGTTGACGGTGATATAGTTACATACGATATCAGAATGGTAAAGCCTAACGGCGGAGTTTATCTTGAAACGCCTTCAATGCATACGATTGAGCATCTGTTTGCAACATTTGCAAGAAGCTCTGAATTCGGAAAGGGTATTATATATGTAGGCCCTATGGGATGCCGTACCGGCTTTTATCTGCTGACAAGGGGACTCCCGCATGAAGCGGCTATCAAGCTTGTCCGGGATGCATACAAGTTTATTTCTGAGTATGACGACAGGATCCCGGGCTGTTCCGAGGAGGAATGCGGAAATTATAAGGAGCATAATCTTGCACAGGCGAGAAAGGATGTGCTTCCTCTGCTGAAGGTTCTGGAAAACTATACTGTGGAAATGCTCAATTATTCCTGGCATGTTAAATGAAAATTCTGCTGTATAATTGTGCAGACTGACGAAATGTTGTCGAACTCTGGAAAACGTATGCAAATCGACTTGCTTTTTACTTTCTGATTGATATAATAGCTTTGTAATGTAACCTTATTGTAACATTTGTAATGAATTGTTATGTGAAAGGAGCTGTTATTATGGATCAGAATAATCCTGAGACTAAAACAGACAGCAGTGTTTGTCTGAATGAAAATGATAAAAGGAAAAGGGGCAGACTTTATTCCTGCCTTATGAGTTGTGCCGCGCCGGTTCTGACGGTCATATTTCTTGCCGGAAGTGTTTGCTGGGCGGCAGAGCTTAAATACACTGATAATGAGGAGTTTGACTGCAATCCGGAGGCAGCGGCGGTATTTTCGCCGGAGGGACTTTCCGGTGAACAGACAGAATATGTTGAAACGGCGCTTCCTGAGCTTCAGGAGATTCATGGCGTGACTGAGAATACCGGTGCAGAGCTTGTGGAGGCATGTGGTATTTATGTTGACAACGAGTTTATAGGCGCAGTTGTCAGCGGAGAGCATATAGAGGAAGAGCTTGAGCTTGTTCTTGAGGACTATAAAAGCGATGAAAGCGTTATAGAGGCGGATTATGCTGTTGAAACTGAACTAAAGCAGGGAATATACCGTTCTGCGGCTCTGGTTTCAGCTGAGGACATGACCGAGTATCTGACCGGCGAAAGAGAGGTTATTGCTGAATATTCTGCGAGCGAGGGAGATACAGCCCAGAAGCTTGCGGATGATTTCGGCATGACTGTCGAGGAGGTTGAAGAGCTTAATCCTGAGCTTGGAGAGCTTGAGGAGGGCGAGCCTGTCATGGTCAGGGAAAAGGTTTCAGTCCTGCCGGTCAGGTATACCTGTGAGGAGACTGAGGAAGAGGAATGCAGGGTCATGACCGGAAGCGCATTCTATGACGGCAGCGAAACAGCCGCTGAAACAGGAAAGCGTATCTGCCTTTATGAGGTGACGTATATTGACGGAACTGAAATATCCAGAACGCTAAAAGGCTCTGAGGTGTACTTTGATTATGCCGCTTTGGATGAATCTGAGGAGACTCTGTACAATGAAGAGGAGCTTTATTCGGAGAGTATTCCGGAGGAGATTGACGGAAACGGTTCATTTATATGGCCGGTATGCGGAGGATATGTCAGCGATCCTTTTTTGAGCGACAGGAATCACAAGGGAATGGACATCGCCGCCGACAGCGGTACGGATATATATGCCGCCGACGGAGGAACTGTTATCGATGCGGGATGGAACGACGGAGGCTACGGCAACTATGTCGTTATAGACCATGGAAACGGATATGTGACGCTTTACGGTCATGCGAGCGAAGTCTATGTCAGCGCCGGTCAGACTGTTCTGGCAGGCGAACTTATAGCGGCTGTCGGAACAACGGGAGATTCTACAGGAAACCACTGTCATTTTGAAATAAGGTATAACGGAGAATATCTTGATCCGGCAGTTTTCGTAGGCGGATAATCTTTATGTGAAACTGCACGAAAATATATGTGTTTGTTTATATATTTTCTACCACGATTATTTGCACAAAGTATTGCAAAGCGCTCGTATATGTGCTATAATATATGAGTGTGATTGCAACAGATATGCGATGAAGCGGAAGGTTGCCGGCGGTATGTCGGGTAATTTCCGTGGAGTATGTCCGATTTTTAAACCGGGCGACTGAAATATTTGAGCACAGTTAGTGTCATTCTTAAATTGCTATTGCTATAGCTTTAAGCATGAACTGTGTCCTGATAACAGTAACCCGAATCCGTAATGGATATCGGGATTTTTTATTGTTAGGTGCAGGAAACACACGGGAGCGTGTGGTATTTCAATTCCGACCCCCGATATTAAGACCTAAGGAGGCGAAAAAAGTGGCAGTCAACGAAAAGATCAGAATCAAGATCAAGGGTTATGAACACGCTAAGGTGGACGCAGCAGCTGCAAAGATTGTTGAAGCTGCAAAGAGAAGCGGTGCAAGAGTATCAGGTCCTATTCCGCTCCCTACAAACAAAGAGGTTATCACAATCCTCAGAGCCGTTCACAAATATAAGGACAGCCGTGAGCAGTTTGAGATGAGAACACATAAGAGACTTATTGATGTTATCAGACCAACAGCAAAGACAACGGACGCTCTTCAGAAGCTGGAAATTCCGGCAGGCGTGGACATCGTAATGGAGCTTAAGTAATAAGCTTACAAAAGCCCCTGATTCCGCAGAAAAACCGATGCGGAATGTGATGACGAAAGTCATCGGTCATGTTGGCGGAAGGGCCAACCAATAACCTAACAGGAGGAAAATACATGAAAAAAGGTATTATCGGCAAGAAAATCGGTATGACACAGATTTTCGACGAATCAGGAAAAGTTATTCCCGTAACAGTTGTTGAAGCCGGTCCTTGCGTTGTTGTTCAGAAGAAAACTGTTGAAAACGACGGTTATGCTGCTGTTCAGCTCGGATTTGGCGAAGCAAAGGCTGCGAGAGTGAACAAGCCGATGAAGGGTCACTTCGACAAGGCAGACGCTGCTTACAAGAAGAACCTGAAAGAATTCAAGCTTGAGGACTGCGAGTCAGTAAACGTAGGCGATATCCTTAAGGCTGACACATTTGCTGTGGGCGACATCGTTGATGTAAGCGGCACAAGCAAAGGTAAGGGCTTCCAGGGTACAATCAAGCGCCACAACAATTCAAGACTCAAGGAAACACATGGTACAGGTCCTGTACACAGACATGCCGGATCAATGGGCGCATGCTCATCACCTTCAAGAATCTTTAAGGGCAAGGGTATGCCTGGACAGATGGGTAATGAGAAGGTTACAGTACAGAATCTTGAAGTTGTCAAGATTGACGCAGAAAATAATCTTATCGCACTCAAGGGTGCAATTCCTGGTCCTAAGGGCGGAGTTGTTACTATTGTTGACAGTGTTAAGGCTTAAGAAAGGAGGAAGCATATATGTCAAAGGTTTCAGTTTTTGATATGGCAGGAAATCAGGTTGCAGAGACAGAGCTTTCCGACGCCGTATTCGGTATAGAACCAAACGAGGCTGTTATGCATGCTTCAGTTGTGAATTATCTTGCAAATCAGCGTCAGGGCACACAGTCCACACTGACTCGTACAGAAGTTCGCGGCGGCGGCAGAAAGCCATGGAGACAGAAGGGTACCGGTCATGCAAGACAGGGTTCAATCCGTGCTCCTCAGTGGGTTCACGGCGGTATCGCTTTAGGCCCGAAGCCAAGAGATTACAGATATACTCTTAACAAGAAGGTAAGAAGACTTGCAATGAAGTCAGCTCTTTCTTCAAAGGTTAAGAATGAGAACATTATCGTTCTCGACGCTCTGAACATGGATGGATTCAAGACAAAGACAATCGTTAATATGCTCAAGGCATTAAACGTTGAGGGCAAGGCTCTTATCGTTACAGCTGACGCAGACAAGATGGTTGTAAAGAGCGCTTCCAACATCCCGGGCGTTAAGACAGCAGCAGTAAACACACTTAATGTTTACGACATCTTAAACTATGACAAATTCATTGTTGTTAAGAACGCTGTCGCAAAAATCGAGGAGGTGTACGCATAATGAAAGCACCGCAGGACATCATCCTGAAGCCGGTTATTACTGAGAGAAGCATTGATATGCTCCCTTCAGGAAAATACACTTTCAAGGTTGCAAAGGATGCAAACAAAGTTGAGATAGCAAAGGCAGTTGAAACCCTTTTTAACGTAGAGGTTACTAAGGTAAACACAATGAACTGCAACGGACGTGCAAGACGTGTCGGCAGATTCGAGGGTAAGAAGGCTGACTGGAAAAAGGCTATCGTTACTATAAATCAGGAACCTGATGACAAGAAGACAAAGTCATCTATCGAGTTCTTTGACGGTCTGTATTAATAGCTGATACAGATACTCAGTATGGGAGTAATGCTCCCGCAAACAACGCATTTTAAGGAGTGAATACAATGGCTATTAAAACCTATAAACCGACAACTCCTTCACGTCGTCAGATGACTTGTACTGACTATTCGGATTTGTCAAAGGTTGCTCCGGAGAAAAGCCTGCTTGAACCTCTCAAGAAGAAGTCCGGCAGAAACAGCTACGGAAGAATCACAGTTCGCCACAGAGGCGGCGGCTCAAGAAGAAAATATCGTGTAATCGATTTCAAACGTGACAAGGACAATATGAACGCAGAGGTTATGACTCTTGAATACGATCCGAACCGTTCAGCATTTATTGCACTTGTTAAGTACGAGGACGGCGAGAAGAGATATATTCTTGCACCAAACGGACTCAAGGTCGGAGATGTTATCTGCTCAGGTCCTGACGCAGACATCAAGGCAGGAAATGCGCTTGCTATGAATGATATCCCTGTTGGTACATTCATCCACGCTATTGAGCTTTATCCTGGCAAGGGCGCACAGATGGTACGTTCAGCAGGAAACATGGCTCAGCTTATGGCTAAGGAAGGCAACTATGCGCTTGTAAGACTTCCTTCAGGCGAGCTCAGAAATGTTCCGATAAACTGCAAGGCTACAATCGGACAGGTAAGCAACATCGACCATGAAAACGTAAATCTCGGTAAGGCCGGCAGAACACGTCACCTCGGCTTCAGACCGACAGTAAGAGGTTCTGTAATGAACCCATGCGATCACCCGCACGGTGGTGGTGAAGGTAAATCACCAGTCGGACGTCCGGGACCTGTTACTCCTTGGGGTAAGCCAGCACTTGGCTACAAGACCCGTAAGAAGCATAACCGTTCCGATAAGTTTATTGTAAAACGCAGAAACGGCAAATAAGCTGAAAGGAGGAACTGATTAAATGAGCAGAAGCATTAAGAAGGGCCCTTACGTTCAGGAGGCACTTTACAAAAGAGTTTTGGCAATGAACGAAGCAGGCGAAAAGAAGGTTTTAAAGACCTGGAGCAGAACTTCAACAATTTTCCCTGACTTTGTAGGTCATACATTTGCAGTTCATGACGGACGCAAGCACGTTCCGGTTTATGTTACAGAGGATATGGTAGGACACAAGCTCGGAGAGTTTGCACCAACCAGAACATACAAGGGACACGCCGGTTCCAAGACAACAAATAACGGCAAGAAATAGCGGAAGGAGGAATTCAAATGGAAGCCAGAGCATATCTGAGAAATGCCCGAATCGCACCTAGAAAGGTTCAGGTTGTTCTTGATCTTATCAGAAACAAGCCTGTAGACGTTGCACTTGCTACTCTCAATTATACACCAAAGGCTGCATGCGAAATGCTGGAAAAGCTTTTGAAATCCGCTATTGCAAACGCTGAAAACAACCACAACATGAATAAGGATGACCTTTATGTTGCTGAATGTTTTGTTTGCCCGGGTCCTATAATGAAGAGAATCATGCCAAGAGCACAGGGCAGAGCATACAGAATTTTAAAGAGAACATCACACGTTACAATTGTTCTTAAAGAAAAAGAATAATCCCAAGGAGGAGAAATAATGGGCCAGAAAGTTAATCCGCACGGCTTGCGTGTCGGCGTTATTAAGGATTGGGATTCTCGCTGGTTTGCGAATAAGTCAACTTTCGGCGACACTCTTGTTGAAGACTACAATGTTCGTAACTACATTAAGAAGAACTTGTATGCAGCAGGTGTTCCAAAGATTGAAATTGAAAGATTCGCTGAAGACAAGGTTAGAATCCACATTCACTGTGCAAAGCCTGGTATTGTAATCGGTAGAGGCGGCACAGAGATCGAAAAGCTCCGTCAGAAGCTTGAAAAGATGATGGGCAAGCAGGTTGCAGTTAATATCGTTGAGGTCAAGAACCCTGACATTAATTCACAGCTTGTTGCTGAAAAGATCGCTCTTGATCTTGAAAACAGAGTTTCATTCAGACGTACAATGAAGCAGGCTATCGGCAGAGCAATGCGTCTTGGAGCAAAGGGTATCAAGGTTATGGTATCAGGCCGTCTCGGCGGTGCTGAAATCGCAAGAAGCGAAACATACCACGAAGGAACAATTCCGCTTCAGACAATCAGAGCCGATATCGACTACGGCACAGCAGAAGCACACACAACCTACGGCAGACTGGGCGTTAAGGTCTGGATCTACAGAGGCGAGGTTTTAAAGGGCGAAGCTGCTGCAAAGACTGACGACTCAAGAAGAGGCGGCAGAGATAACAGAAGACGCAATAACCAGAGACGTGACAATAAAGTCAGAGAAGCGAAAAGTGAAGGAGGTAACCAGTAATGCTACTTCCAAAGAGAGTTAAATATCGTCGAGTTCACAGAGGACGTATGACAGGCCAGGCAACAAGAGGCAACAAGGTAAGCTATGGAGATTTCGGTATCCAGGCACTTGAGCCAGCTTGGATCACATCAAACCAGATCGAATCAGCCCGTATCGCTATGACACGTTACATCAAGCGTGGCGGTCAGGTTTGGATCAAGATCTTTCCGGACAAGCCGGTTACAAAGAAGCCGGCAGGCACAAGAATGGGTTCCGGTAAAGGTGCGCCGGAATATTGGGTAGCAGTAGTAAAGCCAGGCAGAGTAATGTTTGAGATTGCTGGAGTTCCTGAGGAAACAGCAAGAGAGGCTATGCGTCTGGCAATGCATAAGCTCCCTATCAAATGTAAATTTGTTGCAAAAGAAGAGCAAGGAGGGGAGCAGTAATGAAGGCTACTGAAATCAGAGGTATGTCAGTTGAAGAAATGAACGAAAAGCTGACCGGCTTAAAGGAAGAGCTTTTTGCGCTCCGCTTTCAGCTTGCTGTAAACCAGCTTGACAACACAGCTCGCTTAAAGGCTGTTAAGAAGGATATCGCAAGAATCAAGACAGTTATGCGTGAGACTGAAATCAAGTCAGGCGTAAAGCAGTAAGAAAGGGAGGATTTAGCTATGTCTGAGAGAAACCTTAGAAAAACAAGGGTTGGTAAAGTTGTAAGCGACAAGATGGACAAAACTATCGTTGTTGCTATCGCTGACAATGTTAAACACCCGCTTTACAAGAAGATCATCAAGCGTACAGTAAAGCTCAAGGCGCACGATGAAAACAACGAATGCCGCATAGGTGATCGTGTTGAGGTTATGGAAACACGTCCGCTTTCAAAGGACAAGAGATGGCGTGTTACAAACATTATTGAGAGAGCTAAGTAATATTAAGTATATAGGTAAGGAAGCGGTTTGAAGGAAAGCGCTTCTGAAAGGAGGAACTCGCTGTGATACAAATGCAGTCTTATATGAAGGTTGCTGATAACACCGGAGCTAAAGAGCTTATGTGTATCAGAGTTCTGGGCGGTACACGCAGAAGATATGCAAATATCGGAGACGTGGTAGTAGCTTCTGTAAAGAAAGCAACACCCGGCGGCGTTGTTAAGAAGGGCGACGTTGTAAAGGCAGTTATCGTTCGTTCAGCAAAGGGCCTGAGAAGAGAAGACGGCACATACATTCGTTTCGACGAAAATGCAGCTGTTATCATTAAGGAAGATAAAAACCCGAAGGGTACACGTATATTCGGACCTGTAGCAAGAGAGCTTCGTGACAAGGACTATATGAAGATATTGAGCCTTGCGCCGGAAGTATTATAATGGAGGTGTCATGATGAGCAAATTACACGTTAAAACAGGTGACACAGTTGTATTGCTGACAGGTGATTACAAGGACAAGTTTGAAGACAACGGCAAGAGAAAGACAGGCAAGGTTCTTGAAGTAAGCTCAAAGGAAGGCAAGGTTATTGTTGAGGGAATCAACATGATAACAAAGCACATGAAGCCTACAAGAATGGGACAGTCAGGAAGCCTTGTAAGAGCTGAATCTCCGATAATCGCTTCAAAGGTCCAGCTGGTTTGCCCTAAGTGCGGCAAGCCGACAAGAGTTGGTCACGGCTTTGAGGAGAAGACAAACGCTGCCGGCGTTACAAAGAAAACACCGGTAAGAATCTGCAAGAAGTGCGGACACAATTTCTAATAGAAGGAGAAACGACATGGCAAGATTAAAAGATTATTATGTTGATACCGTAGCTCCTGCTTTGATGAAGAAATTCAACTACAAGAGTGTTATGGAAATTCCGAAGCTTGATAAGGTTGTTATCAATGTCGGCGCCGGCGAAGCAATTTCAAATTCAAAGGTTATCGACGCAATCATAAACGACCTTATGCAGATCACAGGTCAGAGACCGATCGTCTGCAGAGCCAAGAAATCCGTTGCTAACTTCAAGCTTCGTGAAGGAATGCCTATCGGTGTTAAGGTTACACTGAGAAGAGAAAACATGTATGAGTTTGTTGACAAGCTTTTCAATGTTTCATTCCCACGAGTAAGAGATTTCAGAGGAATTAATCCGAACTCTTTTGACGGCAAGGGCAATTATTCAACAGGTATCAAGGAACAGCTTATATTCCCTGAGATCGAGTATGATAAGATTGACAAGGTCAGAGGAATGGATATAAATTTCGTCACAACAGCTAAGACTGATGAAGAAGCAAAAGAGCTGCTCGAGATGCTGGGCGCACCGTTTGCTAAGTAATTAGGGAGGATTTTTCAAGATGGCAAAAAAAGCAATGATTAATAAGCAGCAGAGAAATCCGAAGTATTCCACCAGAGCTTACAACAGATGCAAAATCTGCGGCAGACCTCATGCATATCTGAGAAAATTCGGTATATGCCGTATCTGCTTCAGAGAGTTGGCTCACAAGGGACAGATCCCTGGTGTAAGAAAGTCAAGCTGGTAAAAATACAAAGGAGGTCATTGGCATGCAGATTACTGATACAATAGCAGATTTACTGACAAGAATTCGTAATGCGAGTTCTGCAAAGCACGCCACGGTTGACGTTCCTGCTTCAAATGTCAAGAAAGCTATTACAGAGATACTTGTTAACGAGGGCTATGTAAAGAGCTTTCAGCTCATTGAAGACGGAAAGCAGGGTATTATAAGAATTACTCTTAAATATACAGACAGCAAGTCACCTGTTATAACCGGTCTTCGCAGGGTTTCAAAACCGGGTTTACGTATTTATTCAAGTTGTGAGGATATGCCTAAGGTTAGAAAGGGTCTGGGAATCGCAATCGTTTCTACATCTAAGGGAATCATGACTGACAAAAAGGCTCGTGAGCTTAATGTCGGCGGCGAGCTGTTAGCATTCGTTTGGTAAGGAGGACAGGGAAATGTCACGTATAGGAAAAATGCCGATTAGTGTCCCTGCCGGCGTCGATGTCAAGGTCGACGGCAACGTTGTTACAGTCAAGGGTCCTAAGGGCACACTTACAAGAGAATTTTCAGATTCAATGATTATTGAACTCAAGGACGGCGTTATCACAGTTGCACGTCCTAACGAATTAAAAATAAATAAGAGCCTTCATGGTCTTACAAGAACACTTATCTCCAATATGGTAGAAGGCGTTACTAACGGCTATTCAAAGACTCTTGAGATCGAAGGTGTCGGCTACCGTGCTGCAAAGCAGGGCAAGAACCTTGTTATGAACCTCGGTTTTTCACATCAGGTAACTGTTTCAGAAATTGACGGCATAACAATCGATGTTCCTCAGCCGAACAAGATCGTTATCAACGGAATTGACAAGCAGGCTGTTGGACAGTTTGCAGCAGAAGTCCGTGAAAAGCGTCCGCCTGAGCCATATAAGGGCAAGGGAATCAGATATGCCGGAGAGCACATCATCCGCAAGGAAGGTAAGGCCGGCAAGGGCAAGAAGTAATTAAAGGAGTGAATTTGCAATGATTAAAAAGGCTGATACAAAAAAAGCCAGAGCAAAAAGACATACCAGAGTTCGTGGCAAGATTTCCGGTACTCCTGAACGTCCTCGTCTGAATGTATTCCGTTCTGCAAAGCACATTTATGCTCAGATTATTGACGATGTAAACGGAGTTACACTTGCTTCTGCTTCAAGTATGGATAAGGAATTTGAAGGAAACGGCGGAAATGCCGAGGGCGCACGCAAGGTCGGCGAAATGATTGCAAAGCGTGCAGCAGATAATGGAATAGCTGAGGTTGTATTCGACAGAGGCGGTTTCCTTTATCACGGAAGAGTAAAAGAGCTTGCTGAAGGAGCTCGTGAAAACGGACTGAAGTTCTAAGAAGGAGGTAATACTTTTGGCTAATATAGATGCAAAAGCATTGGAGCTTTCCGAAAAGGTTGTTTCCATTAACAGAGTTTCAAAGACTGTTAAGGGCGGACGTATATTAAAGTTCGCAGCTTTAGTAGTAGTAGGCGACGGAAACGGCACAGTAGGCTTTGGTCTGGGAAAATCAGGCGAAGTTCCTGACGCTATCCGCAAGGGTATCGAAGACGCAAAGAAGAACCTCGTAAAGGTTCCTATGTATGGTACAACAATTCCGCACGAAATCGTTGGTGAATTCGGTGCAGGAAGAGTTCTTATGAAGCCGGCTGCTCCTGGTACAGGTGTTATCGCAGGCGGTCCGGTTCGTGCCGTTATCGAAATGGCAGGAATCAAGGATATCAGAACAAAATCTCTGCGTTCAAACAACCCATGCAATGTTGTAAGAGCAACAATCAACGGACTTACATCATGCGCAACTCTCAAGGAAGTTGCTGAAAAGAGAGGCAAGTCCATCAAGGAAATTATAGGTTAAGGAGAGAGCAGATATGGCAAAGAAGATAACACTCGTAAAGAGCCTTATTGGAAGAAAAGAAGACCAGATTGCTACTGCTCATTCACTCGGCCTCAGAAAAATAGGTCAGGTTACAACACAGCCTGACAATGAGCAGACAAAAGGTAAAATTAATAAGATTTCTCACCTCGTGGAGGTTCAGGACGCATAAGCAAGGAGGTGCAACACGATGAAGTTACACGAATTATCACCGGCACCGGGTTCTGTTTCTGAGCGTAAGCGCATAGGAAGAGGTCACGGTTCAGGTAACGGCAAAACTGCCGGCAAGGGACACAAGGGTCAGAACGCACGTTCAGGCGGCGGTGTCAGAATCGGATTTGAAGGCGGACAGATGCCTTTGGCAAGAAGAATCCCTAAGAGAGGCTTCAACAATATTTTTGCCAAGAAATATTCAATCGTAAATGTTTCAGACTTAAGCAAGTTTGTTGACGGAACTGTTGTTGATACAGAGATGTTGATGGCTGCCGGTCTTATCAAGAAGGAAAATGATGGTGTCAAGGTTCTCGGAAACGGTGAGCTTACATCAAAAATCACAGTAAAGGCTGCTAAATTCTCAAAGAGCGCAATCGAAAAAATCGAAAAGGCTGGCGGGAAAGCAGAGGTGATTTAATGTGTTCGAAACACTGAGAAACGCATGGAAGGTTACGGAAATTCGTAAAAAGCTTTTGTTCACATTATTCATCATAATCGTTTTCAGATTCGGAAGTGCTTTAACAGTTCCGTTTCTGAATCTTTCAACAGTTCAGACATGGATGGATCAGAACGCCACAGGCGGTAACTTCCTTGAATATCTGAACGTTCTGACTGGTGGCGCACTGTCGAAGGCGACAATTTTCTCATTGTCGATCACCCCTTACATCAATGCGTCGATCATAGTACAGCTTCTGACATATGCTCTTCCGCCGCTGGAAAGACTTCAGCAGGAGGGAGAAGAGGGAAGAAAGAGACTGAACTTCATAACGACCTATGTGTCGCTTGGACTTTCGATCTTCATGTCGATAGCTTACTACTTCACACTTAAAAACATGGGCGCAGTTGAGTATACATCCGGTTTTGAGGGAATATTCACTGCAATCGTAATTTCAGCATGCTTCGTTGCCGGAGCAATGCTCGTTGTATGGATGGGCAACAGAATCAACGACAAGGGTATCGGAAACGGTATATCCATGATACTTTTCGCAGGTATCGTTGCAAGATTCCCGACAGATGTCGGAACACTCGTTTCTCTTACAAAGGAAACACCATCCAAGTATTTATTCGTTTCAATCGGCATCGCACTTGTATTTATCTTCATGATTGGCTTCGTTGTTTTCATGAACGAATCTGAAAGAAGAATCCCGATCCAGTATGCAAAGAGAGTTGTCGGCAGAAAGCAGTACGGCGGACAGAGCACACACATTCCTGTAAAGGTTTGCATGAGCGGCGTTATGCCTATCATCTTCGCTATGGCTTTCATGTCACTTCCAAGCACTATCGGAATGTTCAAGCAGCCTTACGCTAATCCGGATGGCTTCTGGCAGAGCTTCTATAACGGATTCTTAAAGTTCTTCAGCACACAGTCATTCACATATGCAGTGCTTTACTTTATACTGATCATCGCATTCAACTATTTCTACGTTTCGATGCAGTATAATCCGATCGAGATCGCAAACCAGTTGAGACAGAACAACGGCGGCATCCCGGGAATCAGACCTGGTAAACCGACATCTGATTATATTCAGAGAGTTCTGTCAAAGATTACATTAGTCGGAGCTGTGTTCCTTGGAATCATCGCAATTTTCCCTATATTCCTCGGTATGGCAGACGACAATTTAAGAAGTCTTTCAATGGGCGGAACAACAATGCTTATCGTTGTAAGCGTTGCACTTGAAACAGTTCGTACACTTGAATCTCAGCTGATGATGCGTCATCACAAGGGATTTCTTGAATAAGGAGGTCGCAAGATGAATCTAATTTTGTTGGGTGCTCCGGGTGCCGGAAAGGGAACTCAGGCAGAGGTAATATCCGAAGCTAAGAAAATCCCGCAGATTTCAACAGGAAATATTCTCAGAGAAGCTGTTAAAAACGGCACTGAATACGGTCTTAAAGCTAAGGCTGCTATGGAAAGCGGTTCACTCGTTTCTGACGATGTTGTAATCGGAATTTTAAAGGACAGAATCGCTAAGGACGACTGCAAAAACGGTTTTATACTTGACGGTTTTCCGAGAACAGTTCCGCAGGCTGAAGCACTTGAGGCTATGGGCGTGAACATTGACAAGGTAATCGAAATTTATGTTCCGGATGAAACAATCCAGAAGAGACTGTCAGGAAGAAGAGTCTGCGAGGACTGCGGCGCTTCATACCACACTGAATTCAAGCCTTCAAAGGCTGAAGGAAAATGTGACAAATGCGGCGGCAATACAGTTTTAAGAAAAGATGATCATCCTGATACAGTTATTGAACGTTTAAAGGTATATCATGAGCAGACAGCGCCTTTAAAGGACTTTTATGCTAAGCGTGGAAAGCTTCAGACTGTTGAAGGACAGGAGGAAGTAGCTGATACTTCCAAATTAACTTTGAAAGCTGTTGAGGCATAACATGGTAAGTGTAAAATCAAGCACTGATTTAGCTAAAATGCGTGAAGCCGGTCAGATCGCCGGCAGAGCGCTGAAGCTGGCAGGTGAATCTATCAAAGCAGGTATGACAACAAAAGCCCTGGACAAGATAATCCATGATTATATAGTAGGGTGCGGAGCTAAGCCATCATTCTTAAACTACGGCGGATTTCCGGGAAGTGCCTGTATTTCAATAAACAATGAAGTTATTCATGGAATTCCGAGTCATAAAAAGAGAATTGCGGAAGGTGACATAGTAAGCGTTGACGTCGGGGCATATTATAATGGTTTCCACGGCGATACATGCGCAACCTTTGCTGTCGGAAAGGTTTCTGACGAGGCGAAGGAGCTTCTGAAGGTAACAGAGGCAAGTCTTTATGAGGGTATCAAGGCTGCTCAGGTCGGCGCAAGACTGGGCGATGTTGGTCACGCAGTTGAGGAATACTGCTCATCAAGAGGCTATGGAATCGTAAGGAATTACTGCGGACACGGAATTGGCAGGGATCTGCACGAATCGCCGGAAGTTCCAAATTACGGAAAACCGGGACATGGACAGAGACTTGTTGCCGGAATGACAATTTGCATCGAACCTATGATTAATCAGAAGGGCGATGGAGTAAAGGTACTCAGAGATGGATGGACGGTTATAACCGCAAACGGTTCTCTTTCAGCTCATTTTGAGCATGCTATTGCAATCACTCCGGCAGGACCGGTTATTCTGACTCAGCCCTGATAACGGGAGAGTTTTATAAAACATAAAAGCCGGATTGCAGTAAAGGGGAACAACGGATATTTCAAGGCTTCTTTAAGACGTATATGTCTGAAGGCTGACGGTTTGCAACGAACGCTTTCGGGAGAGTCTGAAAATATCTGACATCTTAAATTTACCGGTAATGCAATCAAACATGACAATTTAACCAGTAAAAAAAGCTTGGAACTGTGACTGTTCACAAAGAGCGGCACACCGTAACCTGAATGTGGAGGTATTAATTTTGTCTAAGGAAGATGTAATTGAATTAGAGGGTATCGTTGAGGAAGCTCTGCCAAACGCAATGTTCAGAGTAAAGCTGCCGAACGACCATGTAATTCTCGGGCATGTATCAGGAAAGCTGAGAATGAATTATATCAGAATCGTTCCCGGCGATAAGGTAACAGTTGAAATGTCGCCTTATGACCTGACTAAGGGCAGAATCACCTGGAGAGCCAAATAAAAAGGCTTGTGAAACCTGAGGCGTTGTGAAAATAATGCTTCTGTAATCTATCAAGGAGGTATTTTCAATGAAAGTCAGACCTTCAGTTAAACCAATTTGCGAAAAATGCAAGGTTATTAAACGCAAGGGAAAAATAATGGTAATATGCGAAAATCCAAAGCATAAACAGCGTCAGGGATAATTCCTGATATCTTATTAATGGAGGTGCTATTAATTAATGGCAAGAATTTCTGGTGTTGACCTGCCGAAGGATAAGAGAGTTGAGATCGGCTTGACTTATATTTACGGCATCGGTCGTCAGACTGCTGTAACAATCCTTAAGGAAACAGGAGTTAATCCTGACACAAGAGTTAAGGATCTTTCAGAAGAAGACGTAGCAAAGCTGCGTGACTATATTGATAAGAACTGCAATGTTGAGGGCGATCTCAGAAGAGAAGTTGCACTTAACATCAAGAGACTTGTTGAAATCGGCTGCTACAGAGGCGTTCGTCATCGTAAGGGTCTGCCTGTAAGAGGACAGAGAACAAAGACAAACGCAAGAACACGCAAGGGTCCGGTTAAGACAATTGCAAACAAGAAGAAGTAAGGAGGGCTTGAAAAATGGCACAGCAGAAACCTAAAAAAGTTGCTATCAGACGACGCAGAGAGCGTAAAAACATTGAAAGCGGCGCTGTTCATATTCAGTCCACTTTTAATAACACAATCGTAACTATTACAGATACACAGGGAAACGCAATTTCATGGGCAAGCGCAGGCGGACTGGGCTTTAGAGGCTCAAGAAAGTCAACACCGTTTGCTGCACAGACAGCTGCTGAAACAGCTGCAAAGGCTGCTATGGAGCATGGTCTTAAAACTGTTGAGGTTTATGTAAAGGGACCTGGTTCAGGCAGAGAAGCTGCAATCAGAGCGCTTCAGACAGTTGGTCTTGAAGTTAAGATGATCAAAGACGTTACCCCAATTCCGCACAACGGATGCCGTCCTCCAAAGAGAAGACGTGTCTAATTTACAGGAGGTGCAAAAAATTGGCTATTAACAGAGAACCTATTCTCAAGAGATGCAGATATCTTGGAATCAGCCCGGCAGTTATGGGTATATCCAAGGAGAGCAATCGTAATCCTAACGCAAATAAGAGAAAGAAAGTTTCAGAATACGGAATGCAGCTTAAGGAAAAGCAGAAGCTGAAGTTCATTTACGGCGTTCTGGAAAAGCCTTTCTATCACTATTTTGAAATCGCTGAAAAAATGGAAGGCAAGGCCGGTGAAAACCTGATTACAATTCTGGAATCAAGACTTGACAACGTTGTATTCAGAATGGGACTTGCACTTACAAGAAGAGAAGCAAGACAGCTTGTTACACATGGACATTTCCTTGTAAACGGCAAGCGTGTTGACATTCCTTCATACAGAGTAAAGATCGGTGACGTAATTGAGCTTTCTGAAAACAGCAAGAAGAGCGATAAGTTCAAGGAAATCATCGAAGGAACAAAGGGCAGAGTAATCCCTCTCTGGCTTGAGGCTAACAGAGAAGCAGCAACTGCAAAGGTTGTTCGCATGCCTGTTAAGGACGACATTGACTATGAGGTTGAAGAAACATTCATCGTCGAGTTGTACTCAAAATAATAATATACTTATTATTAGCCTGTTGATTATTTTAGATAAAAAAGTGATTGCGAAATAGGAGGGTTCTTATGCTTGAAAAAATCGTAAAGCCGGAAATTGATACTGTTGAGCTGAAAACTGACGGCAAGTACGGTAAATTCGTTCTGGCACCGCTGGAACGTGGATACGGTATAACACTGGGCAACAGCCTGAGACGTGTTCTGCTCTCCTCGCTGCCAGGTGTTGCAGTCAACTCGGTGAAGATAGACGGCGTGCATCATGAGATGTCAACTATTCCTGGAGTTAAGGAAGATGTTACAGAGATCATCCTTGCAATCAAGGGTCTGACAGCCAAGCTTTACGGCGAAGGACCTAAGACTGTTTATATCGAAGCCGAGGGTGAATGTGAAGTAACTGCCGGTGATATCAAAACAGACTCAGAGGTCAATATTCTTGATCCGGGAATGCATATTGCAACGCTCGGCAAGGATGCGAAGCTTTATATGGAAATCACTATTGACAGAGGCAGAGGATATGTATCTGCTGAGCGCAACAAGCAGCAGGCAGGCGGAAGCATGCCGGTTGACGTAATTGCAGTTGATAGTATCTATACTCCTGTTTTGAAGGTAAACTATAAGGTCGAGGACACACGTCTGGGCCAGGTAACTGATTTTGATAAGCTTACAATTGAGGTTTGGACAGACGGAACAATCTCAGCGAAGGAAGCTTTATCACAGGCAGCCAATCTCCTCAACGAGCATCTGAAACTTTTTGTTGATTTGTCAGATGAGGCAAATATTGCAGAGGTTCTTGTTGATCAGGAAGATAAAGGAAAAG
>CAKSJL010000008.1 GCA_934463345.1 uncultured Oscillospiraceae bacterium
GATTGCATAGAAACGACGCAGGAATACTGGCGTATTGCAAGGAGCTTCTGTGTAATATGACGGAAAATTTGTCAGCAAATGCTGTGCAAAGCCGTCAGGCGTGCTTTGTGCGGTGTTGCCTTAAATGCAGGGGTCTGATTAATAGATCCTTATCCCATTACTACTTCAATTTTATTTTCGTCCGCAAGCTTTGCAGCAGGAATATAATTTCCTTCGAGCTTTTCTCCGTTGAGAATAATCTCCTTAACGCCACTTTCGACATGGTTGTCGTTTCTTATGTCTATTGACAGAACTTTTCCACGAAATACCTTGTGAATTCTGAATCCGTTCCATTCTGATGGTATTGACGGTGAAATCAAAAGTCCGTCAGAATCAGGACGCATACCGCAGATTCCTTCAATGCATCCGACCATTACTGTTGAAGCAGTGCCGGTCAGCCAGTGAACGTGTGAGCGTCCCTCAAAAGGTGAAGCCTTGCTCTCTGTGAACTGTCCATGTGCATAAGGTTCAATTACTCTTATCTCAGCCTTGTCGTTCATTGCTGCCGGAGAGCTTTCCATGAAGTACTCAAATGCTCTGTTTCCATGTCCTGAAAGAGCTTCGGCAAGAATCAGCCAGCCTTGTGACTGTGAGAAAATGCCGCCATTTTCCTTTGTGTCCGCATTAAATATGTGCATGAGCGCTCCGTCAAAGTAATGCTCCTTATAAGGAGGTTCAAGAAGCTTTGCACCATATGGTGTATTGAGTATATCATGAACGCTGTTCATTGCCTTTTCTGCCTGTTCATCGGAAGCGAATCTTGAAATAACGCTCCAGCTTTGAGGGTTCAGCCACATGTTGGCTTCCGGATCCTTTTTAGCGCCCACGATTACGCCGTCCTCACGAATACCTCTTATGAATCTGTCCTCGTCCCAGCACTTTTCAAGTGATGCGCCAAGCTCCGGCTGAACCTTGTCAATATACGCAGCATATTCACTGTCGTTTTTCTTCACAGCCATATCTTTTATTACTGTCATTGCATAATAAAGCTGGAATGCAACAAAGGTTGACTCTCCCTTTGCTCCAAGACGCAGGCAGTCGTTCCAGTCGGCGTGAAGTCCGGCAGGCATTGAATGAGCGCCCAGTCTTTCCATAGAAAAGCGTATCGCATTTTTAAGATGCTCATAAACTGTAGCTTCTCCGCCATTTGCGTACACAATAACCTCATCAAGGAATGCCGTGTTTCCGCTTTCGCCAATATACTTTACAATAGTCGGGAAGAGCCACAGAGCGTCATCAGCACGATAGGAAGGATGTCCTGTTTCCTTTACATATTCAGGATCGTCAGGAGTGTTTTCATGCCCTGCGTTGTGGTTAAATTTAACGAGTGGTAGTCCGCCGCCATTGTCAACCTGCGCTGAAAGCATGAAGCGTATCTTATCTGCTGCCATTTCCGGTGCAAGGTGAATAATTCCCTGGATGTCCTGAACCGTATCACGATAGCCGTAGCCGTTTCTTAAACCGCAATAGATAAATGAAGCGGCTCTTGACCAGATAAATGTTATAAAGCACTGGAATGCATTCCATACGTTTATCATGTTGTTGAATTCCTCTGACGGTGTTTCAACCTGGAAGCGGTCAAGCAGGCTGTGCCAGTAATTTTTAAGCTCATTTGTTTCGCTGAGTACTCTGCCCTGTTCTTCGTATGATTTTATCAGAGCTTCAGCCTCATTATCCGGCTTCTGACCAAGGAGGTATGTCAGCTCAGCAGTCTGTCCCGGATTCAGTGTTATGTCTGACTGCAATGCTCCGCAGGAATTGGAGTTGAAATTCATTGAGTTGTCAAGAAAACCGTTTTCTACACCCACAGGATTGGAATAGGTTCTGTAGGAGCCGATAAATTTGTCGAAATTACCGCATGAGCCTGAAACCTTTGCTCCCGAAAGACCGAAAAATCTGTCGTAACGATCCTTTGCGCTGTTTTCGCTTATTGTCTGAACAATTCTGTTATCTTTAAACTGTGTCTTTGAGATGAAGAGGGAATACTGTAGATTAACCTGATCCTGTTCGTAGTTGTTTTCATTTGTAAATTCAACAAATCCGAATACGGAAAGCTTTCTTGGCTCTGAACCGGTATTTGTTATCTTACAGTTCCAGACCTCATGAGTCTTTCCCATAGGAACATAATAGGTTGTTTCTGCCTTTATTTCGGAATATTCAGAGCTTATAACAGTGTATGCCGTACCATGGCGGCACTCGCTCTTGTATTTGTCAAGCGGCTTTCCGACAGGCTGCCATGAAGCTGACCAGTAATCAGCAGTATCATTATCTCTTATATAAATATAGCGTCCCGGAAGAGCCATCATTGAATTAAAACGATAGCGGCTGATTCTTCCGTTTGCACCGGACTTTACAAAACTATATCCGGCAGCATTGTTTGAAATAATAGCGCCGTATTCAGGTGAACCCAGATAGTTTGCCCATGGTGCCGGTGTGTCAGGTCTTGTTATAACATATTCCTTGTTTTTAAGGTCAAAATAGCCGTATTTCATTTAAAATCTCCTTAATTGTATTTTGAAAAAAGCCCAAGCGTATTCACATAAAAGACATGCATTTTAGAACCTGTCTTCACAAGCGTCTGCGCACGTCTTTCCAGCAAATTTTTTCGCATACTGTATTAAAATTGTGCTTGGAAATCTGCACACATATCTTGTGAAGACGGGTTCTTATTTCTATGTGGACACGCTCTTTTTCTATGATAACATTTATTACAGTTTATTTCAAGGGGTTTATAAAAAAATCCGGAAGTAATCTGAAAATATTACAATTCAGTAACAGTTTAATGCTTATTTGCATAGAATGATACAAAAACTGTGCCGTATAAGGGTATTGATGAGGAGGTTAAAAAATGACAAGCGATATTATAATTGCACTGATTTCCCTTGCCGGCACATTCGGCGGTACGTTAAGCGGTATATTTGTGTCATCCAAAATGACGAATTACCGTTTGCAGCAGTTGGAGAAAAAAGTTGAGGAACACAACAACTTTGCAAGAAGAATTCCGGTGATGGAAGAACAGATGAAAGTCGCAAATCACAGGATTGATGATCTGGAAAGAAGGTGCGAGCATGAAAAATAAACTTATCGGGCTGCTTAGCGTCAAGAGCATTGTAACGCTTATACTAACGGCGGTATTTGCGTCTCTTTCTCTTGACAGAGTAATTTCCGGAGAGCAGTTTCTGATGATTTTTACGACTGTAATTGCGTTTTATTTTGGAACGCAGCATGAGAAAGACAAGTGAGGAGACATGAATTTATGAAAAAAGGTATTGATGTAAGCTTTGCTCAGGGGAGTATAAACTGGGGGCATGTGGATGCTGATTTTGCAATAATCAGGGCAGGTTACGGAAAAAGCAGTTCACAGAAGGACGCACAGTTTGACAATAATTATACCGGCTGTAAATCAAACAGTATACCAGTAGGCTGCTACTGGTATTCATATGCCCTTGACGCACAGGAGGCAAGGGAAGAGGCAAAGGCGTGTCTTAAGGTCATAAAGGGGAAAACATTTGAATATCCGGTTTATTTTGATATAGAGCAGCCAGAGCAGTTCAGACTTGGCAGTGAAAAGGTTTCGGAAATATGCCGGGCATTTTGTGATGAGCTTGAAAAAGCCGGCTGCTGGGCGGGGATTTACTCTTATGCGTCATTTTTGAGAAGTCGTCTGACAGAAAAGATCAGAAGCCGATATGCTGTCTGGGTTGCACATACCGACGTATCAAAGCCGAATTACAGCTCAGACTACGGTTTGTGGCAGTATTCTCATACGGGTAAAATGAATGGTATTTCGGGAAATGTAGATTTTAACTATTCGTATGTTGATTATCCGGAGCAGATGAAAAAGGCAGGACTTAACGGTTTTGAAAAATCCGCTGACAAGACAATTGTACACACAGTAAGAATCGGTGAAAATCTTACAGTTATTGCTGAAAAATATGGCACGACTGTTGAGAATATTGTCAGAAAGAACAATATTAAGAATCCTGATCTGATTTATCCGGGACAGAAGCTTAAAATATGAAAGGAACGTTTAAGGATTGTTTTATACTGATGAAAAGGGAATGCATATCAGCCGGGGAGATTCGGCTGATATTACTACAATACCAAAAAGAGTACTGGAAACCGACAAGTCGGATACAGTGACTCTTAACGGAAGTGCCTGCGTTATATTTACAGTCAAGTCCAGATACAGCGGCAGTCTGCTGATAAAACGCATACTTACAAAGAAAAATTATTCAGGCGATGTTCTGACATTCAGAATATCACCTGCTGAAACGGATACACAGCCATGCGGTTATGAATATAGCTTTATGTATATGCCTGATATGCAGGATGCAGGCACAGCGCAGACTTATGAACAGGGTATTTTTGAAATACTTCCTTCAGTCAGCGGGATCAGCGATCTCGGTGAACCGTCAACAACTGAGCAGTATACAAGAAGCGAAATAGATGAAATGCTTCTTGATAAGGCTGATGCAGCAGATGTTTACAGTAAAACGGAGATGGATACCAAGCTTCTGGAGAAAGCTGATGGCAATGACGTATACAAAAAGGATGAAGTTTACAGCAAATCTGAAATTGACAGCAAAATAGGCGATATACAGACTGTTCTTGCGTCAATAGTGGAGGTGACAGAATAAATGGCAGACATAGCACAGTATCTTGAGGAATTGAATACACAGAGAAATCAGCTTGCAGAAAATCTGACAGCAATGGGAGTTGAGGCAGATCATTCCGAAAAGCTGAATACGCTTGTACCTAAAGTGCTTGAGTGCAGCAGTGAAGAAGATGTGAAATTTATTGATAATCCGAGCGGTTCAATAAAAGCAAAGGTTGTTGTGTCAAATGAACCGTCTTACAGCAATATTGCACAGTATTTTAAAAGTATTGTGCTGCCGGAGGGAATTACTGAGCTTGGGACGCTCAGCTTTTATCAGTGCAGTAATCTGGAGTATTTACATATTCCAAGTACAGTGACAGCTATAAGTGCAGGGTCACTGGCAAATACATCGATAAAAACGCTGGTCATTCCGGCAGGAGTTACTTCATTTGGGGCTTCTGCACAGGTGTCACCGATCAGAGGATGCACTGAACTGACAGACATTACGTTTTTAAATCCTGAGTGTGAAATTTATATGAGTGCAGATATAATTCCGTCACAGACTGTGATTCATGGATATCAGGACTCAACAGCTCAGCAGTATGCGGTGACGTTTGAAAGAACGTTCGCTTTGATTTCCGGGAATTGATGCTGTCGTTTATTATAAAGTTGTGAATTATGTGAATATGTTATAAAAAAGCTGTAGACAAAGTACAGAAAATATGATATAATATATATAAATTACTTATCATATTTGATTCTGTCTGTTATTTTACGAACGAAACAGATGAGGTTTGGGGATGGTAACAGCTTTATCAAAGGAAAGGAATCTGTAAAGATGCTTCATGAAAAATCATGCGGAGCTATTGTTTTCCGAAAATTTCACGGCAATATAGAAATACTTCTTATAAAACACGTTAACAGCGGTCATTGGTCATTTCCCAAAGGGCATGTTGAGGGAAATGAGACAGAGCTAGAAACGGCGCAGCGTGAGATTATGGAGGAAACTGGCATAGACGTTATTCTTGACCCAACATTTCGTGAAACTGTTTCTTATTCTCCAAAAAAGGATACCCAGAAAATTGTTGTGTATTTCCTGGGGCTTGCCAAAAATTATGATTATGTGGCACAGGAAGAGGAAATAGCAGAAATAAAGTGGGTCGATATAAGCTATGCTGTCAATATACTCACATACGACAATGATAAGGTTATCGTAAATAAAGCAAAGTCTGCA
The DNA here is from genome assembly GCA_934463345.1 of uncultured Oscillospiraceae bacterium. GTDB lineage: Bacteria > Bacillota > Clostridia > Oscillospirales > Ruminococcaceae > Porcipelethomonas. The sequence goes on from CAKSJL010000008.1 coordinate 5,874, forward strand.
ATTAAAGAAAGAGTCTGAACAGCTTCTGTACAGACAAAAAAATCGTTCAGTAGAATAACTGAACGATTTTTTTATTACAGATCATCAGGATCGAATATTTCTTCTTCATTATTAAGGGCAATATTCAGCACTTTGCTGTAAAAACCCGTCGGATTTTTCATTATGTTTTTTCCTATCATTTCAGCCTGAGTTTTGTCCGGCGCAAAGAGCTTCATATCAAGAAGATCGTCACCAATGTCAAGGCAGCGAAGATGGATATAGTATCCTTTTTCAAGGGCAATATACTCAATTTTTACTTCATTTTCATATTTGAGCTTTGCAAAATATTTAAGAGCTGCCTGTACAATTTTATCACGATAGGACTTTTTTACATAGCCCCTTAGTGTTTTTGCACAATTTATGCCTTTCTCAGTCAGAACATACAGCTTTGAATTATTTTCTCCTGCTTCGACTTCAATAGAACCATTATTTATAAGATATGCTATCGCATCCTGATAAAAGAAATAATTGATTATTTCCGTTGTAACAGCAATATCATAAAGCTGCTCGGAATCTACCGGCTTATTAATGCGGTAAAGAAGATAGCATATAAGAATTTTAACTGACTGAAGATCCTTTAATTCCGGCGAAGCCAATTCAGACATTTTTGAATAGCTTTCATTTTCCATAATGATCCCCTCCGAAAAGGTCAAGTAAAATTCGGATAATCAAGCATGTGCGACAGTATGCCGATATTTACAGCTGATTCAACGCATGGAACAGCTCTCGGCACAATGCATGGGTCGTGTCTGCCCTTTATGCTGAGAACATCATTTTTCATGTTGCCATAATCTATGGTATCCTGTGGCTTTGAAATAGACGGCGTCGGCTTTATTGCGACATTCAGTGTGATAGGCATTCCTGAAGATATTCCCCCGAGTATGCCGCCATGATTATTTGTTTTTGTTTTGACGTGCCCACGGTCATCAACGTAAAAATCGTCATTGTTCTGGCTTCCCACCATTTTTGCAGTCAGGAATCCAGCGCCGAATTCAAGTCCTTTTACAGCAGGTATTCCGAATATAAGCTGTGCAAGCGTATTTTCCAGACCGTCAAACATAGGCGAACCTATTCCGGCAGGAACATTTACGCATGCACACTCAATGATTCCGCCCAGTGATTCACATCCTGTCCTTGCCTTCTGTATATCATCAAACATTTTTTGTCCCTGTTCATCGTTAATAACAGGAAATTTTTTATATCTCACATCAAGTATATCCTGCTTGGATACATTTGTTCTGTCAAAAACATCGTCCTTTATGTTGTGAATTTCAGCTATATGCGCACCAGTGTATATGCCTCTTTTTTCAAGTATCTGTCCGCAGACTGCTCCGGCAAAGCAGAGTGGCGCTGTAAGTCTGCCGGAAAAATGTCCGCCGCCTCTTACATCATTAAAACCCTTGTAGCGTACTGCTCCGGTATAATCCGCATGTCCGGGACGGGCAAGCTTTGAAATATTGGAATAATCCTTTGAACGTGTATCCGTATTCTGGATAAATGCACACAGAGGAGTGCCGGTTGTCTTGTCATTTATAAGTCCGGACATGATCTGAGGGAGATCCTTTTCTCCCCTCATTGTTGTAGTTCCGTCCTTTTTCGGTGCTCTTCTTGCAAGAAAGCGTCCAAGCTCTTCAATGTCAATATATTCTCCCGGCGGAAGGTTGTCTATGACAACGCCTATTGCCGGACCATGTGACTCTCCGAATATTGAAATGGAAATACGATTATTCCATGTTGATGACATTAGCTGTACCTCCCAAATTTGTGTAATCGCTGAAAAAGTCCGGATATGATTTCTCCACTGATTCCGCATTTTTTATAATAACAGGCTTGCTGCATATTGTTGCCGCAATCGCTGCACTCATTGCAATTCTGTGATCGCCTGCGCTGTCGGCAGTTCCTCCGCAAAGCTCTGAATGCTCAATAACAAGACCATCATCTGTCGGAGTAACTTTTCCCCCGAGCGAATTCAGTGCTTCTGCTGTTGCGGCGAGTCTGTCGCTTTCCTTTATTTTAAGACGTGCCGCATTGAAGATGATTGATTTTCCGCCGCAAAATGTTCCGAGTACAGCAAGAACCGGAACAAGATCCGGAATATCAGAAGCGTCAATGTTAAAGCCGTCAGGTGATTCACTATTATTATAGCATAAACCGTTTATGATTTCAACAATTTTCTTGTCGCCCTGACTGCTGACGGCTGAGAGATTATTTATACTGATATGGCTGCCGAGTGCGTTTGCTACATAAAAGAATGCTGCCTGGGAATAATCTCCTTCAACTGCAATATCAGACGGAATATATTTTTGTCTGCCCTTTATAAAATATCCGTTTTCTGTCTCGCTTATAATTACTCCGAAATCTTTAAGGCAGGAGACTGTCATATCAGCATATGGCTTTGATTCAAGTCTTGAGGTCATTACTATTTCAGAATCACCGTCAAGAAGCGGAAGAGCAAACATAAGCCCTGTTATAAACTGGGATGATACATTTCCCTCAAGCTCGAAACGTCCCGGTTCAAGTTTTCCGCTGACTGTAAAAGGCATAGTGTTATTGTAATCAAATTCAATGCCCTTTTGGGTAAGCTCTCTTATATATGGCGTAACAGGTCTTTCCGGCAGACGACCCTGACCCTTATATACTGCGGTTATTCCCAGTGCGGCAGTGACAGGAATCATAAATCTGAGGGTTGAGCCGCTTTCACAGCAGTCTATTACAGCATTTTCTGGAGCATTTTCCAGAATTCCGGTTAACTCAACAGTATTTTCACTGACAGATATCTGTGCGCCTGCCGCTTTCAGTGCATCTATTGTTGCGTATATGTCCCTGGAAAAGGTTACGTTTGATATGACCGATTTTCCGCCGGCAAGCGCAGCAGAGATCAGTGTTCTGTGAGTCATGCTTTTTGAGGAGGGTATATTTACATTTCCGCTGAGCTTTGACGGTATGATTTTTATATCCATTGTTTATTTTCTCTCCATAATTCTTTCAAATTCGTCTACGGAAACCTTTTTGATCTCAGCTTTTCCGGTTTCAGGACAGATAATGTAGTTTATGCTTCCGCTTTCACGCTTTTTGTCATTTGAGCAGCGTGAAAGAAGCTCATGAACAGGTGTGTCGCATTCGGTCGGAAGTCTGTATGCCTTAATGCATGCTTCAAGCCTTTTGAGAAGCTGAGGACTGCATTCCCTGGCAGTTATCATGCACATTCCTATTGCAACTGCGCTTCCATGAGTATATGTTTTGTAATTGTAGTAGCTTTCAACAGCGTGACCGAGAGTGTGTCCGAAATTTAGTATCATTCTTTCTCCGGTATCAAATTCATCGTGTTCAACAACATCACGTTTTATGGAAATGCAGCTATACACAACTTCATCAATTATTTCTGAAACATTTTCAAGATTATGTGAAGCAATAAGCGCAAAAAGCTTTGCGTCACGAATCATGCCGTACTTTATTGCCTCAGCCATGCCGTCCGACATTATTTCGTCTGAAAGTGTGGAGAGAGTGTCAGAATCGCATATAACGCATTTAGGCTGTTTGAATGCGCCAACCAGATTCTTTCCGCATGGAAGGTCAATAGCAGTTTTTCCGCCGACAGAGGAATCTATCTGCGCAAGGAGTGTTGTCGGGATCTGTATATAGTCAAGACCCCTTAAAAATGTTGCCGCCGCAAATCCGGTTATATCTCCTACGACGCCGCCGCCGAGGGCAATAATGCAATCTGTTCTCGTTATATTATTTTCACAAAGAAATGTGTAGATTTCATTGAGTGTCTGAGAGGATTTTGAGCTTTCACCATTTTTAAACACAAATTTGCAGACTGAAAAACCGGAGCTTTCGAGTGAGTCAGTGACAGTCTGGGCATAAAGACTGTCTACAATATCGTCAGTTATAACTGCGGCTCTCCTGGTTCTGACAGTATCAGCTATAATATTTCCGCAGTTTTTAAGCAATCCTCTTTCAATGTAGATATCATAAGAGGTGCTTGCTTTAACAGTTATCTTTTTCATAGTGTTCCTCCGATTTTCTGTATCTGCTTTACATGCTTCTTTCAATAAAACGAAAAGAAAGCCTGTCATTTGTGCCTGAGTATTTTCATATCATCAGCATTACAGCTTTTATATCTGCTTTCAGCCGGGCTTTCATTGCTTTCTGCTTCAAAATGTACTGAAAATATTTCTGTGTTGTTTTCAGTATCAGGTTTGTCAGAAAGCAGAAAAACATCTGTGATGCAATAAAAGCTGTAAGTTGTTTTTTTGTCATACATATTTGTGTATTCGTAATTTTCTTCTTTTGCGAAAGTCTCTGCAAGCTCTGCCGCCTCGTCAAAAGAATCAGCGCAGAAGAGTCTTATGCTTTCTTCAAAAAATCTGCGGCTTTCATTTTCGACAGTATATAAAAACAAAAGCCTTACTGAGTAGGTTTTCATTTATTTTCCTTCTTTTTAAGAAAGGACGCTTTGCAGTTGAAAGCGTCCTTGTCAGCTTCTGGCTGTAATAAGTTTACATAAGGTCGAACGAACGTGATTCCTTTTCAAACCACTTTCCCTTCTTTGCCTGTTCCGGCGTAAACCATCTTTCACCATTTATATAAAGGTCATCTTTTTTCCATTCGATTTTTACTTCCGTTTTAGGCCTTTTAACACACAGCTTACGGTCATAGCCCTTAACCTTGAAGGTTACCAGCGCATACTCCTTGTCCATATAATTCGGTTCAAGAATAACGGATGTGCTTCCGTTTGAGCTGTCAGTAGTATCTATGACCTCATAGCGGTATTTTCCAGACGGAGAAACGCCCTCCTCAATTGTTTCCTTAACCGCCGGAGATGCAAGAAAGCTTGTGAAGATAAAATAAGCCAGAGCCGCCAGGATATACACCATAAGGTATATCGTTCCAAGAAGTATCTTCGGACCTTCATTAGCGCCGTTTGCGAAAAATATTGCAACTGCGCATACGGTCAGCGGAATTATAAGTTCCCACGATCCGAAGCAGAACAGAACCACCGGAAGAAGCAAGGGAAACATTATAAATCCCGAAAGCTTTGTGAGAAGCTGTTTTCTGGAATAAATCATTGCCGCACCGGCAAAAATAGAAATAACAGAAAGAAAAAGTCCGAATAATACACGCTGGGTTACAATAACCTCATAAAAAACAGAACGATAGGAAAATACGCATATAAATATTGTATAGAGAATTCCGACAACAGATGCTCCACGTTTGAGCCAGATGTTAGAATTCGTTTTAATCGTTTTGCTGTTTTTCATAATTTCCCCCTTCATAGCTGATGTCGGACTGCATTCCGATGTTTATGCAGCTGCTGTGATTTTGCAGTATTGCTCAGACAATACATATTATATCACCATTTTTTTAAACTTACAAGAGTTTGAGGTAAAATAAATCTTGCAAAATCCTAAAAAAATGTTATAATTATTGTTGGGAATGTTTCAGAACCTGTATCATTTCAGGGTATATGCGGATTTCTGATGTGGGAACAGGCTTGTACTGCCGTTTCCAGCTGTCATGTTCATGCATATTCCTGTGTGATGACAAATATTCCATACAGGGAAGTGAATTTCAAAATGACAAAAAAGAAAAAGATACTTAAAATTTCTTTTATTGTATTTATGATACTGCTTTGCTTTGCTCTTACATTTTTCGTGCTGCTTCCGTTTATAAATCTTCTCAGGACAGAGGACGGCAGAATAATGATACAGAACAAGGTTAAAAGCTTCGGGATCTTTGCGCCCGTTCTGTATGTTTTGATGGAGGTAACCCATATAGTTCTTGCCTTTATTCCCGGCGGGCCGGTTGAAATAATCGGGGGAGTTCTTTTTGGCGCATTCTGGGGGATTGTTCTATGCGAAATCGGCATATTTTTCGCAACAGTCATAATTTATAATCTTGTCAAGAAATTTGGCAGGCCGCTTGTTGATACGTTTGTTTCAGAGGATAAATTCAAAAAATTCAAGTTTCTTCATGATGAAAAAAAGCTTGAGCTTATCGTTTTTATCATCCTTATGATTCCGGGAACGCCGAAGGACGTTATTTCCTATATGACGTCGCTTACCGACATAAAGCCATACAGATTTTACATTATCGCAACCATAGCAAGAATACCGTCGCTTACTTCATCAGCTTTTATGGGTGCGACTCTCGGAAGCGGCAAGCCGGCTGTTACAGCTGTGATTTTCGTTATAACGGCAGCTGTCGGAATTATAGGAATATTTCTGAATAATTATATTACCAATAAGAGACAGAAAAAATCATAAAATTAAGGAGATAATTAAATGTCTATATATCTGGTTGACTATGAGAATGTCAATGCTGACGGCTTCAGAGGTGTTGAGAAGCTGGGCGAGGGAGATACTGTGTATGTCTTTTACACAACAAATGCCGGAAGTCTTTCATTTGAGGTACACAAAAAGCTTGTTGAATCCAGAGCTGAAATAAATTATTTTTCGGTTTCAGCCGGCAAAAATGCGCTGGATTTTCAGCTTACCATGTTTGCAGGCTACCTGCTGGGAAAGGGAACTTCACAGAACATATACATTATAAGCAACGACAAGGGCTTTGACGCTGATACAGCATTCTATGACAATTATCTTATTGCGGACGGTGTTGACGTTGTAAGACATACATCGATTGCAGCGTCAGTTGTTACAAAGGAAAAGCCGGCAAAGGTGAGGATAACAAAATCTGATAATTCTCAGAAGCAGGATACGCTTTATAATTCTCTGTGTTCGCTTCTTCCGGGCTATTCTTCATGCGATATAATTAACATAAGTGCGGTTCTGCTAGGAACGGCAGATAAGCAGGAATTTCATACCGAGCTTGTTGCACGTTTCAGACAGGAAAAGGGCGAGGAGATTTATTCGGCTCTGAAAAGCGACTTTACAAGCCTGAAAAGATTTGACGAGAGCTGCCAGAGACTGAGCCGGCTTCTGAAAGACTGTTCGCCGTCAGATATCGTGAAGGTCAACTCCGCCCTTCAAAAAACTCAGGATAAAAATGGATTCCACAAGGCCCTTGTTGCCGGATTCGGACAGAAAAAAGGGTCTGAAATATACAATATACTTAAATCTGAGTACACAAGTCTTAAAAAACCTGCCTGATTTTAACCGGAGCATTTTATGTAAACACGCTCTAAAATTATTCGTAAAAAACTGTTGAATTGTATCGTCACTGTACAGTCTTAGCGCTTTGATATGTTAAAACGCTGTAATATAACTGTATTCTTTTAAAATTTTTTGGTGGAAAAATATATTGACAAAACCATGCCCGAAATGATATGATATATTATTATAGGCAGTAATTATTGCTTATGACCGGATTATATCAGGGCAGCATCACACAAGGACTGAACATGGAATCATGCCTTGTACTGTACAGTCTTTATGCGGTATTGTCCCGTACATAACTGGGGAGAAAAATAATCAGGAGTGATTGCTATGAAGAATACTAAAAAAATTCTTGCTGTAGCTGCTGCTGCGGTAATGGCAGCATCATGCTTTACAGGCTGTGGCAAGAAAAAGAGCGAAAACATTGTTATCGGGGGAAGCGGACCGCTTACAGGTGACGCTGCACAATACGGAATTGCAGTTAAGAACGCGACTGAACTTGCTGTAAAGGAAGTAAATGACGCCGGCGGCATTAACGGAACAAATCTTGAGCTTGTTTTTGAGGATGACGAAGCGGATTCAGGTGACAAGGCTGTAAACGCATACAATGCCCTTAAGGATAACGGCATGCAGGTTATGCTCGGAACAGTTACAACAGGTTCTTCACTTGCTGTTATTGAAAAGACAAAGTCTGATAAGATATTCCAGCTTACACCGTCGGCTTCTGCACAGGATGTAATCAAGAACGACAACTGCTTCCAGGTTTGTTTCAGCGACCCTAACCAGGGAAAAGGTTCTGCTGACTATATCGCAGACAACAGCCTTGCAAAGAAGATAGCGGTTATTTATGACAGTTCTGACGCTTATTCATCAGGTATATACAACACATTTAAGACAGAAGCAGAGGCAAAGGGACTTGATATCGTTGCTGAACAGTCCTTCACAAAGGACAGCAAGACTGACTTCTCAGCACAGATAAGCGCAGCAAAGAGCGCAGGCGCTGAGCTTATGTTCCTGCCTATCTACTACCAGCAGGCATCACTGATTCTTACACAGTGCAAGTCAGCTGACTATTCACCGATTTTCTTCGGCTGTGACGGACTTGACGGACTTCTTACAATCAAGAACTTTGACACATCCCTCGCAGAGGGCGTAATGCTTCTTACTCCATTTGCCGCTGACGCTTCAGACCAGGCAACACAGGACTTTGTAAAAAAATATAAGGAAGCTTACAATGAAGTTCCTAACCAGTTTGCAGCAGACGCATATGATGGCGTAAAAATTCTTGCAGAACTTATGAAGCAGGAAAAGATTACAGCTGATATGGATTCTTCCGAGATCTGCGACAAGCTCAAGTCAGCTATTACAGATCCGAACTTCTCATATGACGGACTTACAGGTTCAGGAATGAAGTGGGGCGAGGACGGCGCAGTTTCTAAGGAACCAAAGGCTGTTATCATAAAGGACGGCGCATATTCTGCACTTCAGTAATTATGCCTGAAAACTTTGTTTTTTGACGTATTTCACAAAACTGAAACCGGCAACTTTTATAGGTTGTCGGTTTTTTATCTTTTTTCGTAAATATTCTTGCAAAATTCATGCCTATGTGTTATAATTTTTATATCTTTTATTTTAGGATGGCGGTATGTGCCTGTCAGAAACTGATATGTCTTTCGGCATCCTGAATAACTTCGCAAAAGGAAGGAATGTTTTTTAAATGGGTTTTTTAAATAACCTTATCAACGGAATCAGTCTTGGCAGCATCTATGCCGTTATAGCACTCGGCTATACTTTGGTTTATGGCATTGCCAAAATGCTGAACTTTGCTCATGGAGATGTAATCATGGTCGGAGGCTATGTTATATTTATCTCAATGACATCGCTCAACCTTAATCCATGGCTGTCAGTGCTTATGGCTGTTATTGCCTGCACGATCCTAGGCGTTATCATCGAAAAGGTAGCTTATAAACCGCTCAGGCAGGCAACCTCGCTCGCCGTTCTTATTACAGCTATAGGTGTCAGCTACTTTTTGCAGAACATGGCGCTGCTCATATTTGGTGAAAAGCCGGTGAATTTCACCTCAGTAGTCAATGTTCCGAGTCTCAGTCTTTTTGATGGTCAGATTGTTATTTCCGGCGAAACATCTGTGGCAATTATAGTTTCAGTAATTATTGTTGTCGGACTTTCACTGTTTATCAACAAAACCAAAAACGGACGTGCAATGCTTGCAGTTTCGGAGGACAAGGATGCTGCACAGCTTATGGGAGTCAATATCAACCGCACAATATCCCTTACATTTGCTATAGGTTCTGCGCTTGCAGCAGTTGCCGGCGCTCTGCTTTGCTCAGCTTATCCGACTCTCCAGAATACGACAGGCGCAATGCCGGGAATCAAGGCTTTCGTTGCAGCGGTATTCGGAGGAATCGGTTCTATTCCAGGCGCTATGATCGGCGGTATACTTATCGGTGTTATTGAGATTTTAGGACGTGCCTACATTTCCCCGCAGCTTGCGGACGCAGTAGTTTTTGCAGTGCTTATTCTTGTACTTATTATAAAGCCTACGGGAATTCTCGGAAAGAAGATAAACGAAAAGGTTTAAGGCAAGCACCGTATAATTAGCGGTTATCGTCTTTGCCGTACATCTGCCCGAAAATTTTCCGGCAGTAATTTCTTAAATTTAACTGAAAGGAATGGTTTTTTTGAAAAAGGAACAGGCGCTTGCAAAGAAGCAGGAAGCTTCTGCAAAATCAAAGCTGCTGAAACCGCAAACCAAAAAAAGCTTTACTACTTATATTATCGTTATCATTGCATTTGTTATAATGCAGATACTAACTGCAACTGACAGCATTTCAAGCATGATGGCAGGTCTGCTTGTACCGCTGTGTGTTTACGCTATACTTGCTGTGTCGCTTAATTTGACTGTCGGCATACTTGGAGAGCTTAGTCTCGGACAGGCTGGCTTTATGTGCATCGGCGCATATACCAGCGCAATTTTTTCAGTTTCAACCTCAGAAACAATAACTCAGGTCTGGATCCGTTTTCCGCTGGCTTTGCTTGTCGGAGGAATTGCTGCGGCACTTTTCGGCGTTCTTATCGGCATTCCGGTTTTAAGACTTAAAGGCGACTATCTCGCTATAGTAACTCTGGCATTCGGTGAAATTATAAAGAACGTTTTTGCCGCTCTTTATCTCGGATGTGATTCAAAGGGCATACATGTCTCTCTTAAAAGCCTTTCAAACCTGAACCTTGAGGAGGACGGAAAGCTTATTATAAACGGCCCTCAGGGTATCAGCGGAACACCTAACGATTCAACCTTTACAATAGGCTTTATACTCCTCATGCTTACACTTGTCATAGCCTATAACTTTGTTCATTCAAGAACAGGAAGAGCAGTAATGGCTATAAGAGACAACAGAATTGCAGCTGAATCGGTTGGTCTTAATATTACAAAATACAAGCTTATAACCTTTGGACTTACAGCATTTTTAGCAGGCGTTGCCGGCGCTCTTTACTCACATAATTTCTATACGCTTCAGGCTTCAAAATTTGATTATAACCTTTCTATTCTGATTCTTGTATTTGTCGTTCTTGGCGGTATCGGAAACATCAGAGGAAGCGTTATCGCAGCGGTTGTGCTTGTCATGCTTCCGGAGCTTCTCAGAAGCATCAACAGCTACAGAATGCTTATATACTCAATCGTTCTTATCGTTATGATGATCGTTACGTCAAATGCAAAATCAAAGGCATTTATCTCGGCAAATGTCCAGAAATTCAAGGCGCTGTTCAGACGCTCCGGAAAAAAGGAGGTTGAGTAATAATGGCACTTCTCGAAGTAAAAAATATTGGTATATCGTTCGGCGGACTTCGTGCCGTTGACGAATTCAGCATAACAATTGAAAAAGGTCAGCTCTATGGCCTTATAGGACCTAACGGTGCCGGAAAGACAACAATATTCAACATGCTGACAGGCGTTTACAAGCCTACAGACGGTACTATAACACTGGATGGGAAAAATATTACTGGTAAAAGCACAATTGAGATAAATAGAAGCGGTATTGCCCGTACATTCCAGAATATACGTCTTTTCAAGGATCAGAGCGTTATTGACAATGTTAAGGTGGCGCTTCACAATCATTACAAATACAGCACCTTTGAGGGAATTTTCAGACTACCGAGATTCTTTAAAACTGAAAAAGCAATGGATGAAAAGGCTCTGGAGCTGCTTAAGGTTTTTGACCTTGACAAGGAAGCTTATCTTTTAGCTTCAGGACTTCCGTACGGAAAGCAGAGAAAGCTTGAAATTGCAAGAGCGCTTGCAACTGAGCCGAAGCTTCTGCTTCTTGACGAGCCGGCAGCCGGCATGAATCCGAACGAAACTGCCGAGCTTATGGATACAATACGTTTTGTGAGAGATAATTTTGACATGACTGTTCTGCTAATTGAGCATGATATGAGTCTTGTTTCAGGTATATGCGAAAAGTTATCGGTTCTTAATTTCGGACAGCTTCTCTGTGAGGGCAAGACCTCTGAGGTTTTAAGCAATCCTGAAGTTATAACAGCATATCTTGGCGAATAAAGGAGGACAAGACTGATGGCAATGTTGGAAATTAAGGATCTGCATGTAAATTACGGTGTTATTGCGGCGCTCAAGGGAATTTCCTTTGAGGTTAACGAGGGAGAGGTAATAGCGCTTATCGGCGCAAACGGTGCCGGAAAAACTACTACACTTCATACACTGACAGGACTGATACCGGCGAAAAAAGGTTCAATAAAGTTCAATGATGTTGAATTGACCAGGACTCCGGCGCATAAAATAGTAGAAATGGGAATTGCACACGTTCCGGAGGGAAGAAGAATATTTCAGAATCTTACCGTTCTTGATAATCTGAAACTCGGCGCATTTATAAGAAAGGATAAGGACGGTATTGCTGAGGATCTTAAAATGGTTTATGATCGTTTTCCACGTCTGGCAGAAAGAAAAAGCCAGATAGCAGGAACGCTTTCAGGCGGTGAGCAGCAGATGCTTGCCATGGGAAGAGCGCTTATGTCAAAACCGAAAATTATTGTTATGGATGAACCGTCAATGGGTCTTTCGCCGATTTTTGTAACGGAAATATTTGATATCATCAAGTCGATCAGAGAAAGCGGAACAACAGTTTTGCTCGTTGAGCAGAATGCAAAAAAAGCTCTGGCGATTTCAGACAGAGCGTATGTACTCGAAACAGGAAAAATCGTTCTTTCAGGAAAAGCTTCTGACCTTATAAATGATGAATCAGTCAAGAAAGCATATTTGGGCGAATAGGAGGTGTGCTTATGGCAAGGATAATAACTATTGCAAGAGGACTTGGAAGCGGCGGCAGAACTATCGGAAAAATGCTGTCTGAGGATCTGGACATCAAATATTATGACAAGGATCTTATAAAGCTTGCAAGCGATGAAAGCGGAATAAACGAGCGCTTTTTCAGACTGGTCGATGAAAAGCTTAAAGGTTCATTTCTGAGAAGAGGAGGCGTTTACAAGGGTGACCTGCTTCAGCCAGAGCATCCGGATTTTACGTCTGACAAAAATCTCTTTAACTTTTCTGCCAAGGTGATTACAGAACTTGCTAACAAAGAACCGGCTGTCATTGTCGGAAGATGTGCAGATTTTATACTGCGTGACAGAACTGATGTTATAAAGGTTTTTGTTCACTGCAATATTGAAACAGCTGTTAAAAATGTTGTTGATATGTACGGCATAACCGAAAAGGAAGCCAAGAAGCTGATCGAAAAAACTGATAAGGAACGCAGTGAGTACTATCGTCATTATACAGGCAGAGAATGGACCAATGCTATGAATTATAACCTGTGCCTTGATACAAGCTGCATGGATTATGAAAAATGTGTTGATATTGTAAAGGGATATATTCAGCTTTGTGAGTAATAATACATGGTGTTGCTGTTCATGACACTGTCTGAAACTAAAAGCTCTCCGCAAGGGGAGCTTTTTTAATTTTGACTATAAACTCATCAGGTGAAAATAATTCAGGAAATGATACTTGACAACTATACAATAATGTGATAAAATAAATATGTAGTTAGCTTCATCTAACTTAAATTTAAAGTATGGTACTGCATGTTTATAATCTGAACAGCGTATTATAATTATAGTGCAAATAAGTAGAATGCAGCAATAGGTTAGCTTATGCTAACAAGCAAGGAGTTATTTATGTCTTTTTCAGAATGTTTAAGCTTTGAGAAAAAACTTGCATATTTTTCAGCGCCATCACTTCTTGGCATAAAGTGTGCCAACCTGATTTCGATAAGCAAAACTGAATTTAATCTTCCTGAGCATATCAGTCGGTTTAATGCAAAGGCTGAGTCGAAGGGTCTGAAACTGAAAAAGCTTTGCAGCTGTAATAAAAGAGTGCTTATTTTGATTTATAACGAAAAAATGCTGAAAAATCAGATTATGAAGGAAAATCAGAGAAATATTCTGAAAAGATATGGATATAATGACATTGCTGACCTTGATGCTGTATTGGAAATACTTGCAGACAGAATTATGAGCGAGCCTCAGTTTCCGCATGAAATCGGCGTTTTTCTTGGATATCCTGCGGAGGATGTAATTGGATTTATAAAAAATAAAGGAGAAAATTACAAGCTCAGCGGTTACTGGAAGGTTTACAGCGATACCGAATGTGCAAAGCGCACGTTTGAAAATTATGAAAAGTGCAGAAAATTTCTGTGCAATAAATTAAATCAGGGCTATGATATATATCAGGCGCTGAAAATTTCCTGAGGAGGATATAAGTATGAAAACAGCAGTTATATATTGGAGCGGTACGGGCAACACAGAGCAGATGGCAGAGGCTGTTGCAGAGGGCGCTAAGGCAGAGCTTTTCAGTGTTGCGGACTTTTCCGGAAGCATTGATGAATACGATAAAGTTGCGTTCGGCTGCCCGGCAATGGGAGCTGAAACACTTGAAGAATCTGAATTTGAACCGTTTTTTTCTGATATAGAAGGTTCGCTCAGCGGCAAGACTGTAGCGCTTTTTGGCTCTTACGGCTGGGGCGACGGCGAATGGATGAGAAGCTGGGAAGAAAGAGTCAAGGCTGACGGGGCAGTTATTGCAGGCGATGAAGGTCTTATCGTTAACGAAACTCCGTCTGCGGAGGATATTGAAAAGTGTAAGGCGCTTGGTAAGGCATTGACAGAATAAAAACACAATTCAAAAAGAAAAGTTTCAACAGTCCCGAAAAAAACTGTTGAAACTTTTTTATTTCCGGTTCAGAAGCGCCGTAGCTATGTTGAGATAAAGTGCAAAGAAAACCCATATAAGATAGGGGAGATTTAAATATGTTGCCGTCTTTGAGACCTTTTTAAACTGGATTATCATTGCAGTTATCAGCGCTATAAGTACTAAAAGCACGCCCACCGCAGCTCCCATACAGCCAAACCGGAAAAAAACAATGCTCCAGAGAAAATTTACAGCCAGCTGTGACGCATAAAGTGCGTAGCTTTTTGGTTTTTCTGCTGAGCTTCCTGTTTTGTTGTATATAAGATATACCGACAATCCCATAATTGCGTACAGAATTGTCCAGATTACCGGAAACAGAGCTCCGGGAGGAGAAAACGGAGGCTTTACAAATTCGCTGTATTGCGAAAACCGGTTTCCGGAAATCAGGGCAGAAAGCGCTCCGACAAGCTCAGCTGATACAACAAAAATCAGCAATTCAGTAATGCTTTGCTTTTTCATAAACACCTCTTTAAATAATGTTTATTAAAGCTTATGCGTTGTACTGTCTGTATATGTTTTTGAGTAAAAAATATCGCCAGTCCTTTTTAAGAACCGGCGATTTCAGACCTATTACTTACTCATAATTTTCTTTGCAATTTCAATTGCATCATAAAGATTAACAGAGCCGTCTCCATTGAAATCGGCAAGTGTTTTTTCTTCAGCTGTAAGAGTTTTCATGCCCATCAGGCTTTTGCATATTTCAATTATGTCATAAAGATCGACTTTACCGCTTTTATTAACATCGCCCTTTAAAAATGTTGTGCTTATGCCGTCAGTAATTGTTACAGTTCCGTTTTTTACAACGGTTGAGCACTGTTCTGTGTCGCTGTTGCCCATTTTTTCAACGGTGAAGCTTATGTCATAAACCTCGCCTGCGGCTTCTCCCTTAGTTGCGAAAAAGCTCAGAGAAGCTATTGCCTGGTCAATTACGATTCCCTTTGGGTTTACAAAGACAATACAGTTGTTGGATACAAATAAGACAATATCATCATTGATTTTTGATGTTGAAATGCCATGATTCAGCTCGCAGCTTTCTCTTATGATTCCGACCTTAGCATTGCAGTTTTTCAGGTATAATGATGTCTTAATATTTTTTCCCTGTCCGAGACTAAAATCGCCGACACTCAGTTCAGGACTTTTAGTTAATTTTTCGCTGCTGTCCTCTGCACCAATCAGTGAACCATACAGGTCACAGGCGTCGTATATATCTATAACTCCATCCTGGTTATAGTCAGCAGCATCTTCGATACTTCTGTAATCGCCAATACTGTAATGCATGATGTATTCAACATCATTTGTATCTAAAACGCCGTTACCATCTGCGTCACCTCTGACAACCTCTGAACTGGTGTCAGCGGCAAAAGCCATGGTATTTCCGCTGATAACAGCTGTAAAAGCACAAATAGCTGACATTATCGTACTTGCAATTTTATACTTAATTTTCATAGAAAACTCCTTCTGTCTGAATTGCTATAGGGCGTATTCACATAAAATGCCTGTGTGAATTTTCGTGCAGAATTTCTACACAAACGAGGCGAAAATTTGCAGGCATACTTGCGTATGGCAAGAATTTTTAACGCTGTTAACGTGAAATTATGCCGAAAATACGTACATTTCATTTTTATGTGAACACGCTCTAATATAAAACACTCCCGACTGAAACAGACGGGAGTGTTGAAAAGTAATCTTTAAAATTACTTAATTTCGATTGTAGCGCCAGCCTCTTCAAGCTTAGCCTTGAGCTCTTCAGCTTCTGCCTTTGAAACGCCTTCCTTAAGAGCCTTAGGAGCTGATTCAACAACTTCCTTTGCTTCCTTAAGACCAAGACCAAGAGCATCCTTAACAGCCTTGATTACAGGCATCTTAGCATCGCCGAATGAAGCGAGAACAACGTCAAATTCTGTCTTTTCTTCTGCAGCAGCAGCGCCGCCAGCAGCAGGAGCAGCAGCAACAGCAGCTGTTACACCGAATTCTTCCTGAATAGCGTCAACGAGTTCAGCCAGTTCCATAACTGACAGAGCTTTGATATCTTCAATAAACTTTAATGTCTTTTCTGAAGCCATGATAATAAATCTCCTTTTAAATTATAATAAATTCCGACATAAAATGTCACAGTTAAAATTAAGCCGCATCGTCTGTCTTGCTGTCTGCAACAGCCTTGAGAATAGCTGCGAGCTTCTGGATAGGACCCTGAAGTGATCCAACGAGCTGTGCGAGCAGAACATCCTTTGAAGGGATCTTTGAAAGAGCGATAACACCCTTTTCGTCATAAATCTGACCCTCAACCATACCAGCCTTGAGGTTGAACTTGTCCTCAGTATCTGAAGCAAATTTACCCAGAATTCTTGCCGGAGCTGTCTGGTCATCATTAGAAACTGCAATAGCAGTTGTACCTTCGAGAACATCGTCAAGACCTTCGATACCTGCATTCTTGAGAGCGAAACGCAACATTGTATTCTTTTCAACAGAATAATGTACGTTTGCTTCACGCAGTTCACGTCTGAGCTTTGTATCCTCCTCAACAGTGATGCCCTTGTAATCAACGAGTACAAAAGAAACAGCGTTCTTGAGCATTTCTGTAAGCTGGTCAACCTTAGCCTTCTTAACTTCCAAAATCTTTTCGCTTGGCATTATAGTTTCACCTCCGATTATTTTATAACCGTATCAAAAGAATAATGCAAAAAACCCTTTTCACAGAGGAAAAGGGCATAAATAATCATATTATCAATGCACATTCCTCGGCCGGACTTACGGATCTTACTCCACCGGCTGTCTTTAGAATACGATTTGTTTCAAACAACTTCACCATTATATCACATGACTATAAGCTTGTCAAGTATTTTTCTGATTTTTTCAGAATTTATTTGTTTTCTCTGTCAAGTCTTGCTGCCTTGAGCATTATAGCACATTCAAGCCTTTTCTTTTCAAGCTGACAGGAGAATTTGTGTGCGTTGTGTATATCGCCTGCATACATATAGTTGTTGGCATTGCATCCGCCGCTGCAATAGAATTTTGCCCAGCACTGTCTGCATTCAGGCTTTGTGTATACATGTGCTGCGGCAAATTCAGCTTTCATGTTCATATCGAATGTGCCTTCATCAAGATTTCCCATTTTGTATTCTTCGATGCCGACAAACTGATGGCAAGGATAGATGTCACCGTCCGGAGTTATGGCTACATATTCGTTTCCGCAGCCGCAGCCTCTCAGACGCTTTATAGCGCATGGACCCTGATCAAGGTCAAGCATGAAATGGAAGAAATTAAACTTATTTCCCTTTTCCTCATTTTCAAGTATTCTTGCGGAAAGTCTTTCATACTCTTTAAATACGTCCGAAAGCTCTTTTTCTGTAAGAGCATACGGTACGGTTGGGGGACATACTACAGGTTCTACAGAAATCTGGTCAAAGCCTTCGTTGTAAAGACTGAAAACGTCGTCGGAGAAATCAAGATTATATTTTGTGAATGTGCCTCTTACATAATATTCCTTATCGCCTCTTTTTGAGACAAGGCTTTTGAATTTAGGCATAATAATGTCATAGCAGCCTTTTCCGTCAACTCTTTTTCTTACCTTGTCGTTGACTTCCTTTCTGCCGTCGATTGAAAGTACAACATTTGACATCTCCTTGTTGATAAAATCAATTTTGTCATCATCCAGAAGCATGCCGTTTGTTGTTATTGTGAAACGAAAGCGTTTTCCGTATTCCTTTTCACGGGATCTTGCATATTCAACGATCTGCTTTACAACACCAAAGTTCATAAGCGGTTCTCCGCCGAAAAAGTCAAGCTCAAGATTTTCTCTGTCGCCGGATTTTTCAAGCAGGAAGTCTATTGCCTTTTTGCCGGTTTCATAGGACATGAGCTTTCTTCCCTCTCCGAAGTCACCGGTTGAAGCAAAGCAGTATTCACATCTTAAATTACAGTCGTGGGCAATATGCAGACACATTGCTTTTACCGGAGAAGCAACAGAATATTTTGCGAATTTCTCATAATCATCCTCAGAAAAAAGGATCTTGTCATTATACAGCTCAACGATTTCATCATAGCATGACCTTATATCCTCTTGCGGATAAAATCTTGAAAGCTTTTTCATTACCTTTTCCGGACATTCTTTTTCAAAAGGCGGCTCAACATTGTCAAGCAGATCGTAGGTAATATCGTCAACGATATGAACACCGCCGCTGTTTGTATCAAGAACAATGTTATAGCCGTTAAGTTTATATTTATGTATCATTTTTATAAAGCTCCTTGTAAAAATTCAAGGCAACACCGCAAAATTACTGCGCAACTGTACGACAATAATTATGCGATATTGCCCGAAAAGAAAAATTCCTTTGAATGACAAACCAAATTTAAATTATCTTTCGCACTTCTGGTTTGCAACAGTGCATGAAGTCTTACAAGCTGACTGACATGAAGCCTGGCACTTTCCACAGCCGCCCTTCTTAGCAGATTCCTTGAGATTTGCCTTATTGATTGTTCTAATGTGCTTCATAAAAAACCTCCAAAACCATCTGAGCCTGTCCCGCAAGGGTATTGCTTATGCGGCTTAAACATGCTCTTCTAAAATTAATATAAAAGTATTATATCACATCTGCGTTGCTTTTTCAATAGCTTTTTCCCGAAAATATACACAAATATCGTATTTTTTTAAAGCGTCTTTTCATAAAGGAGGCTTTCTGATTCGTGAATTGACGCCATATATTCCACCGACAGCTCCGGCAGGACACAGTATCAGAAGATATACTGAAAAGCTGAGTGGAGGCAGTTTTTTAAGATAGAATATGCCGAATATAAGAGCGGCAGCGTATATGAGCACACCGCATAGCATACCGTTTGCGATGCCTTTATGACGTTTCTGTTTTCCGTAAAGATAGCCTGAAAGAATTCCACCGAAAGCTGCTGATAAGCCGGGAACAGCTGACAGGATAAATTGTGGAAGGTCTGTTCTGACGCCCATATATGCGAACACAATTATAATTCCGGACATAAGAAGAATGCCACAGCTTACTGAAAATATTATATTATAGTATTTCATTTTCCGGATTCTTTTTTTCTCTCTTCTCATTGTCTGTCACCGCCGTTTAAAAGCTCAGCTATGCTGCTTCGTTCCGAATCGCTTATATTTTCTGAAAAGGTTGAGTCATAGCTGTATAATGCGCAGGAAAGCTTGTTTTCACGACAGAAGCTTATCTGACGTGAAACAATATCTCTGTTCTCCTTCCATTCATTCTTTCCGGTTCCTGCCCATTTGTCCTCGTTTCCTATTTTATATGTACATAAGCCGATTACAAGCTTTACGTCAGTACATGTATTCATTTCCATCCAGCTTTGAACTGTTTCTGCAAACGGACATCCCTCATTTTCAAAGCCGAAATATACCTGTGGGACTATATAGTCGCAGAATCCGCTTTCTGAAGCCCATTTTTTGACGTCGGCATACTGCCCGGAATAGTCAGAGTTTATATTTCCCTGAGGACTGATCCCAAAAAGAATGCTCTGGTCAATGTCCTTTACTGTGCTGTATATCCGGGAAATCATTTTATTTACGTTTTCCAGTCGCCACTCTGAAAGGTTGTCGTTTTCTGAGAGTGAAAAAGCGGCTTCGTCAAAGCTGCTTTCAGTTGTAGGATAGAAATAATCGTCAATGTGAATACCATCAACGCTGTAATTTTCAACAATCTCGCTTACGCCCTCAGATATAAAGTCAACAACCTCCTGATATGCCGGATTAAGATACAATGTTCCGTTTACATTGACTATATAGCTGCCGTTTTTTTCGCTGTCATTGTACCACTTTTTTATTGTAAATCCGTCATCAAGCTTCCTCATCTGTTCCTCGGTCTGACACCTCAGCGGATTTATCCAGGCATGGATGGAAAGTCCCAGCTTATGTGCTTCCTCTGTCATTATTTCAAGCGGATCATAATCTGTGTTGTAGTATTCTCCTTTTGGAAACATATCTGAATAATAATAGCAGTCACCGAATGCCCGTACATGGACATAAATAGTGTTTACTCCCATGTCGGCAGCGTTTTTAAAGCGTTTTGCGGTATTTTTTCTGAAATCAGATTCCTGACAGTCTTTTAAAATGCTCTGATAGTCCATATATGTAAACCACATACCGATCTGATCCTCATAATTTAAAACCTGGTATTCATTGCTTTTTTGAGCTTCAGCAGAAGTTACGCCAAGCTGAGACAGGGTCTGCTCATTTAAAGAAACAGATGAGTCGTATCCGGTGTTCTGATTATGTATATTCTGCCCTTTGCAGGAAAACAGTATAAGCAAAAAGGGAAGAAGGAAAATTACAGATAGTCTTTTCATTTCAGCACGTCCCGTAGAAAGATTTTTAAGGCAATACTGTGCAAAGTAGTCAGGCGTGCTTCGTGCGGTGTTGCCTTAAACATTGCAGCTTTGTACAGTATATTATGGACACGCAGAAAAAATTCACAAAAAAACGGAAATGCCGTTATTGACAGTTCCGGAAAAATACTATATTGTTTTAGAACCCGTCTTCACAAGATATGTGTGCGGATTTCCAAGCACAATTTTTGCGCAGACAAGGCAAAAATTCGTAGGCATACTTGTGTATGGCAAGCATTTTTAACGCAGTATGTGAAAAAATTTGCTAGAAAGACGTGCGCATACGCTTGTGAAGACGGGTTCTTATGTAAGGGCATACCTTAAACGGTAGGCGGTCAATCCAACTCCCGGAAGGGAGTGAATACTTATGAACAATTATGTTACATAGAACGATATGATTCAGTTGGGCATTTTGCTTACATCTGTTGCATCTTTTCTGTATACAATATTTCATGATAAAAGGAAATAGCCGCCCTGCTTGCCATTAGGACGACTATTTTTAGTCACTTATATTGGGAGCGACCGTCTATCGGTATGCCCTTTTTATTATTATACACTTTTGTATGAAATATGTCAAGTCACAGCTTGCTATAACCGGACAGTTATGCTATAATTATAAGACAACGCTGTTTTTAAGGCAATAACATACAATTAATGGCTGATGGCTTTATGCGTTATTGCTTTAAGTAATGGTTCTGTGTAATATTTTAAAGAGATTAAGTGAGGAAAAATATAAATGATTACAGTTTCAAACGTTAGTATGCAGTTTGGCGGATCAACGCTTTTCAAGGATGTTGACCTGAAATTCACAGGCGGAAACTGCTATGGCATTATCGGAGCAAATGGTGCCGGAAAGTCAACATTTCTCAGAATACTCTGCGGAGAGCTTGAACCTACGACCGGCGAGGTTGTTATACCAAAGGGCGTAAGACTTTCTGTTTTAAAGCAGGATCACTTTGCCTATGAGGAATATACTGTGCTTGATACGGTAATTATGGGAAATGAACGCCTTTATGAAATTATGAAGAAAAAGGACGAGCTTTACTCAAAAGAAGATTTTACAGAGGAGGACGGCGTTCTTGCTTCTGAGCTTGAGGGAGAATTTGCGGAACTTAACGGCTGGGAGGCAGAATCAGACGCATCAAAGCTTATCCAGGGACTTGGACTTTCTGAGGATATACTTTACAATACAATGTCGTCTTTGTCAGGTAATGAGAAGGTAAAAGTTCTGCTTGCGCAGGCTCTTTTCGGAAATCCTGATATAATTCTTCTTGACGAGCCTACAAACCATCTTGATATTGATGCTGTAAAATGGCTGGAAGACTTCCTTTCTGAATATTTTGGTACAGTTCTTGTTGTATCTCATGACAGACACTTTCTTAATAATGTATGTACGCACATTGTTGATATTGATTATACAAAAATAAAAATGTACGTCGGAAACTATGAATTCTGGTATGAATCAAGTCAGCTTATGCAGAGAATGATAAAGCAGCAGAATAAAAAGGCAGAAGAGAAAATCAAGGAGCTTAAAGCCTTTATTGAGCGATTTTCAGCAAACAAATCAAAATCAAAGCAGGCAACATCAAGGAGAAAGCTGCTGGATAATCTTGCAGTTGAAGAAATGCCGGCTTCAAGCCGAAAATATCCTTTTATAGGCTTTACTCCTGATCGTGAGCTTGGCAAGGAGATACTGACTGTAAACGGTATATCAAAGACTGTTGACGGAGTTAAGCTCTTAAATAATGTCAGCTTTACATTGGGCAGGACTGATAAGGTTGCATTTATAGGCGAGAGCGAACAGGCTATAACAATGCTTTTCAAGATTCTTATGGAAGAAGAAAAGCCGGATGAGGGAACTTTCAAATGGGGCGTTTCTACTTCCGTTTCGTATTTTCCGGTTGATAACAATAAGTTTTTTGACGGCTGTGAAATGTCAATTATAGACTGGATGCGCCAGTATTCGAGCGATGAAACGGATACTTATTTAAGAGGATTTCTGGGCAGAATGCTGTTTTCCGGAGATGATGTGTTCAAACATGTCAATGTTTTGTCCGGTGGTGAAAAGGTAAGATGTATGTTTTCAAGAATGATGCTTTTCGGTTCAAATGTTCTGGTTCTTGACCGTCCGACAAACCACCTTGACCTTGAAAGTATAACCGCGGTAAATAATGGACTTGTCAGCTTCAAGGGTGTCGTTCTGCTGGCGTCCCATGACCATGAGATCATGCAGACGGTTGCAGACAGAATAATTGAAATTACTCCGGAAGGCTGCATTGACAGACAGGGAACCTATGAGGAATATCTGGAATTCAAGGCAGCACAAAACGGATAGAACCTTTGAAACCTGTACAAACAGACTTGCCATATAAGAACCCGTCCGCATTTTCCTGTGCAGACGGGTTCTTAAATATTTCGGGTAATAGGCATATTGGAAAATTCTGAAAAAACAATGTGCAATTTCAATAAAATATATTCTGCCTGTAAGCCAATTTAGACAAACATTTGCGCCAAGTGCGGTAAAATTATCAAAAATACTTGACACTTGTTCTGAAATAATATAAAATATGCTATGTTATATTAATCGTTTTCAGGGAGGTAAATATGTCAATTAAAAGAAGAGTACTCTCTGCACTGACATCTGCTGCATGTATGCTGTCCGTATTCTGTACATTCGGAATGTCGGAAAATGACAGCGAGAAGGTAATGGCAGCATCACTTAGCGGTCAGTCAGCAAGGGAGATCACATCACAGATGACCATCGGCTGGAATCTCGGAAATTCACTTGATTCCACAAATGACAGCTTTACAGTTAACACATCGCCTAGCAAGTTTGCAAAGGCATGGGGCAATCCGGAGCCTACCCAGGAGCTTTTTAACGCAGTAAAGGCAGGCGGCTTCAATACTGTAAGAATACCTACAACATGGTATCAGCACCTTATTTATAATGAGGAAAATGACTTTTACGAGATCGAAGAAAACTGGATGAATTATGTAAAGCAGACAGTTGATTATGCATATAATCAGGGAATGTTTGTAATACTTAATGTTCATCATGAAAAGTTTATAAACGTTTCACAGTTTACAGATGAAACACTGGCTGAAGCCAAGCACAAGCTTTCTGATATCTGGTCACAGGTTTCAGAGGAATTTGCTGATTACGATCAGCACCTTATCTTCGAGGGAATGAACGAGCCTCGTCAGACAGGAAATTCGAACGTTTCAGAATGGGGCAACGGTTCAGGTGACAACGGATATTCATGGAGCTACATCAATACACTTAATCAGACATTTATTGAAACGATCCGCAGCCAGGGTTCTTCTGCAAATAACGAAAGACTCCTTATGATTCCAGGCTATGTTGCAACATCCGATACAACAGCGCTCGAAAACGTTACAATACCGGCAGGCTCAGGAAATGTTGCACTTTCAGTTCATGCTTATTCACCGTATTTCTTCACAATGGATACTTCTGATTATGCAAATCACGAATATCCGGGAAAAAGCGGCTGGGGTGAGGATTATGACTACAGTCTTACAAACCTCTTCACATCATTGCAGAGCATTTCAGACAAGAAGGGTGTTCCGGTTATAATTGGCGAGTTCAGTGCTTCCGACTTCAATAACACATCTTCTCGTGAAGCGTGGGCAAAGTCATATCTTACAAAGGCTAAGAATGCAGGAATCCCTTGCGTTCTCTGGGACAATAATGTTACATATAATGGAACCGGCGAAGCTCATGGATACATTTACCGTTCAACAAACACCTGGTATCCGAATTCACGCAGCGTTATTGCAGCAATGATGGATACTCTCGGAGTTACCGGTTATGACCTTCCTGAATATCAGGAATATGTTAAGCCTGTATTTTCATGGAGTAAGGTAAGCATCGGAGATGACTGGGTTGAGCTTTATCGTGATGAAAACGGTAAAACTATTGAAGCCTGGAAGAACTTTACGGTTTCCAACTGGAAGAACTATGTCAATGAGGATTACAAGCTTGTAATGTTCTATGATGCGGACGAGGCACCGACAATTATTTTCCAGGGCGGCTGGTATACAGTATACTCGAATGATTCACTTGCAGCTCAGTTTACGGCAGGCTTTACATACAGCGATGTAACTGATACGCTTAATGAAAACAGCGTTTCACTTTCAGACATGGATAATCTGTTTATCAGTGCAACCATGAAGCCGGCTACAATATACGGACTTTATGCGGTTCCGGTAAATTCAGAAGTTCCTACTGAAGCGCCTACAGCTGAACCGACTACAGATGCAGCTACTGATCCTACAGAGGATGTTCCGCTTGTAAGGGGCGATATAAATCAGGACGGAAGTCTTACAGTCGCTGACCTTGTTATTTTACAGCAGTATCTTGTAAAAAAAGCAGAGCTTACACAGGAGCAGAAGGTTTATGCAGATTTCCACGAAGATTCAGTTGTAAACGTATTTGATGTAACAGCTATGAGAGCATATTTTAATGTTAACGTTTAAGTAGAATAGAAAAAACACCGGTTCTTTATAAAGGAATCGGTGTTTTTTAAAGTCAAATTATTTCCGCCGAAAGGCGAGATAAAAGTTTCGCCAGCCTTTTTAAAGGCTGCAGAGGTCAATGGAGGCAGAGCCTCCTTGTCGCTCTCCGCAGAGAGCGAAATACTTTAGACTTCAGGCGCATTTACAAGGGGTGAATTGCTGAATAGTCCACCGGACTATTCAGCAAGAGGGGACGCTTTGCAAGAGAAAGCGTCCCCTTATTTTCACTATATTATTAATAAAAAATACCGGTTCTTTAAAGAACCGGTATTGGCATTTATTTTGCATATACCTGATCGTCATATTTATAAAGAATAAGAGTTACGTTGAGGTTTCCGTTCAGTGTTCTTATACTGTCGATAAATTTTTTCTGATCAATGTCATTTTTTAGTTCGATACTGTACACAAGGTCGAATAGCGTTCCGAAATCAATTGTCTTGACTCTCTTTAAGCGCCATGCTGTTGTGTTTTCGCTGAGAATCTTGTCAAAGAGTCCCTGATAATTCAGATTTTCCGGAACAGTAATTTTCAGGGTCATTGATGATGTTTTTGGTGCACCGTATTTTGCAGCGTGGAGTATGAGCATTACTGCGCCAATTATAATTAAGAATACGAATGAGAAACCGATGTATCCCAGACCGCAGCCGACACCCGCTGCCATTGCGAAGAATATGTAAGCTATGTCCTTTGGATCGCCCGGAACGCTTCTGAATCGTACAAGCGAAAATGCTCCGGCAAGTCCTAAAGCCTTTGAAGTGTCATTTATCAGAAGGATTATGATGGAAACAATTCCGGGGAGCATTACAAGCGTCAGAACATAATCCTGCATGCAACCTTCCTTTTTGTGAGTGTACTTATAAATAAGGCTTACTAAAAATCCGATTACAACGGCTGAAATTACACAGGCTGAGAAAATTCCGAATGAAGTTTCAGTTTTAACTATAGATGAAAAAATATCAGGCATAAATACTAACTCCTTTATTGTTATTTACTTTATCAAGTACGAAATGCTGGTAGGCTTTTCCGTATTTTGAAAAGCTTGTCTTGTAGATTCCGAGGACTGAGAGCTGTTCGCTCAGCCAGAAAGGAATGGAATCTGTAACCTTGACCTCCATGAGTCTCTGATCCGGACGTATTATCTGACGTCCGTAGCATTCCTTGCTCAGTGAAAGGTCGTATCTTCTGTCAGTGAGCGCTCTGTCAAATGTAAGGCGGAAGTCCCTGTCCTCCTTGCCGAAGAACGCCATTCGCTGATAGCTGATATACTGCGCCGGTGCGATGTCGTAGAAGCTTCTGAAAGCGTCGATCTCATCAAGGACCTGATTTGAGATATATTTGTTTGAAATTGGTCTTTCACCGCAGCTGATATAGCGTTCAGCCTGTTCGAGCGTCATCGTGACACGTCTTTTTGTCACGATTCCGCCGATTTTCTTTTTTATTTCAAGGAACACCTTGTCATCAGGCGCTGCCGGGGAATAGTAGCTTCTGAGTCTGAGCTTTTCCTTGTAATAAGGCTTTGAAAGAGATTCTCTTATGAGAAAGCTGTCCGGGGTGTCATAGTATATATTGTAAATACCATATTCATTTCCGTTTTTGCAGTATTCATCAGGAATCATATATTCTTCAAGGACTTCAAGCAGTGAATTGAATTGCTGCATTGAAAGAAGGAATTTGATCTCTTTTCTTTTGAAAGTGTTAATTGCCATAATTCTCAATCCGAATTTTGTTTCGGATTTACCTCCCTTCGTGATTTTACTATATTATATAAAAACTTTCTTAAATTAATCTTAAAAATGTATAAAATGATCTTACGGTTTGAAGTTTATCCTGATTGACACATATAATGGATTATGATAAGATATAATAATGCGTTTTTATTCTGGCTATGATTGAACTTATGCCAATTTAGTAACCTGTTTTCTTCTCTGACAATATAATAAAAGTATAGGCGTTGGCGTCTATGCAGATTTTAAGACAGTCCGAATGGGCGGAGAGGGGAGAGATGTTATGCCAAAGGTGTTTTTAAGTCCGTCAACTCAGGAATGGAACGAGTACGCAACAGGCGGAAACGAAGAAGAATACATGAATCTGCTTGCAGACAGAATGGAGCCATATCTGCGGGCAAGCGGAATAACATATGTAAGAAACGATCCGGAAAGAAATGTTGTCGGCGCAATCGCAGATTCAAATGCCGCTTATTACGATGTTCATCTTGCACTTCATTCAAATGCGGCTCCGGAAAGACTTGCCGGAAGACTGAGGGGGATAGATATTTATTTTTCTCCTTCGAGCTATGACAGCGAAAGACTTGCAACTATAATTGCCAATAATCTCAAGGCAATTTATCCGCTTCCGGATAAATCCGGAGCAGTTCCGACAACAAGCCTTGGAGAAGTGACACAGACAAAGGCAACGGCTGTTTTGTGCGAACTGGGTTATCATGACAATATTGAGGATGTAACCTGGCTGAAAAATAATCTTGAAGGGATTGCGGCAAATATAACTGCTTCGCTTTGTGATTATTTTGGAATACCGTTTGTTAAGCCTGGCCCTGTTTACGGAGGAATCGTTGCAGCAGGAGGGTCAAATCTGAATGTTCGTGATTATCCCTCATTAGGCGGTAAGATTATCGGTTCTATTCCGGATGGTTCGAGAGTAACGATTTACGGAGATGTAGGCAACGGCTGGTATGTAATAAATTATAACGGATATACAGGCTATGCAAGCAGTGAATTTATAGTGGCTGTTTAGTCTGTAAATTTGAACAGGAATGTGAGAATCATGGAATTTAAGTACACAGACGACAATAAGCGTTATCACACATTGTCGTACTATAACAGACATAAATATGGAAGGAAAATGTTCAAGGCAGTCATAGATGCCGGATTTACCTGTCCAAATAAGGACGGAAAAAAGGGCGTTGGCGGCTGTGTTTTTTGCAGGGGCGGAAGCGGATATTTTACCGGAGATCCGGAAAATTCCGTTTTCGCACAGCTTGACGCAGAAACTGAAAGAATAAGGAGAAAAAATCCCAACGCCGGAATTATTACGTATTTTCAGGCAAATACTAATACATATGCGCCCGTTGAGGTTTTGAAAAGAACATATTTTCCTTTGGCTGAAAGCAAAAAGGCTGATGGTATTTCAATAGGAACTCGTGCTGACTGCATTTCAGAGGAAATTGCCGATTTCTTGCAGGAACTTTCTCAGATGACCGACCTTACAGTTGAACTGGGAATGCAGACAATACATGATGCAACGCTCATAGCTATGAATACCGGATGTTTACACAAGGAATTTCTGGACGGCTATTACCGGCTTAAAGACAGAAATATCCGTACATGTTTGCATATTATAAACGGTCTGCCTGGCGAAACTGCGGATATGATGCTTGAAACTGTCAGGGAAACTGCAAAGCTTTTTCCGGATGCAGTGAAGATTCAGCTGCTTCATGTTCTGGAGGGAACAGCTCTTGCGGAGCTATACTCGCAGGAAAAGGTAAGAACTATGGAGCGTGAAGAGTATATTTCATTGGTTACAAAGCAGCTTGAACTTCTTCCGCCGGAGGTGGTTGTTGAGAGAATAACGGGTGACGGTGATAAAAGATATCTTATTGCGCCGAAATGGAGCTGTGATAAAATTGCAGTTTTGGGTGGGATAGATAAATTAATGGCAGAAAAGGATTCCTGGCAGGGAAAGAAATACTGGAAATAATAAGACCCGTCCACATTTATATGTAGACGGGTTCTAAAGCGAGAATGCGTATGGCATTATATCAGCAAGAGTCAGCGTCCTGTCAGCAAGGACTATTCTGAAATCCTTTCCGCAAAATTCTGTCATGACCTGCCTGCATGCACCGCAGGGGTAGCATGTGTTATCAGTATTGTCCTTTCCGCCGGCGATGGCTATTGCTGTAAACTCACGTCTGCCGTCTGATACTGCCTTGAATATTGCTGTTCTTTCGGCGCAGCAGCCAAGCGAGTATGAAGCGTTTTCAATATTGCATCCGGTATACACTTTGCCATCACTGGTCAGAAGCGCTGCTCCAACCATAAATTCTGAATACGGAGCATAGGCGGAGAGTCTTGCTTCGATTGCGGCTGCGTATAGTTCTCTGTCAGTCATTTTATTTTCCTCCTCTGTGGATTGATTCAGAAGCTGATCTTAGTAAAATTGTTTATGAAAATCCATGCAAAGCTTATTTTTTTCTTCCGGCTGCTATCATAAGGACAGCAACTGCCAGGAGTGTTAGCGATGCAGTAACGGCATACTTTGTGCTGAAAATCCCCAGAAATGCGGATGCTCCGGAAAGTATCGGAGTCAGTATAAGGCATTTTCTGCGGTTTACTTTGATTTGTTCGGAATCAAGCGGTTTGTTTTCATTTTCAACCGGAGAAAGCCAGAGCATTACTCCGAAAGTGAACAGTGCACTGAATAATATTATAAATGGAAATGCTTTTTCAGGAAGTATACTGGCGATTATAAGTATAACTGAAAAAACAGCTGTAAAAACTATGTTGCATTTCAAATAGCTGTTTGCATGGTATCCTCCGCAAAGCTGGCGAAGCGGTACAAAAAACAAAAGAAATATAATGGCTTCGGGAAAATTTCCGCTAACTGCACCAATTATTCCGGCAATAAGAAAGCCAAGCATTCCGGAAATAAACACCTCATAGCCATACTGGTATATCTCGGCTTTATCCTCTTCAATTATGGATTTCCGGCACAGGTGTTGTGTAAGTCTGCGGCTCAGATAGGTTATCATAGCATATTCCTCCTTATGCTATAATTTTAACACCTTTTTTAAGCGCAGACAATAGCCTTGAAACAGATATTGCAACATTAACAGTGCATTTTCTTAATAAAATTATGAATATTCTGTTAACGAAAAAAGACTGACGCTCCGTATTTTCCGGCAGCGTCAGTCTTTTGGCACAAAAGGGTCTTACTGTTCGTTATTCTGCTGTCTTTTATTGTTTGCTGTGTTCTGCTGATTCTGAGTATTCTGCTGGTTCTGGTTATTCTGGCAGTTCTGATTGTTCTGCTGCTGGTTCTGAGCATTTCTCTGGTTATTCATAGTAAAACTCCGTTTTCTGTTGTGTCAGACCACATAAAATATGGTGCGGCAAAACAGATCCGTCCTTTTCAGCAGACGGAAGCTGTATTTATAACGGTTTGCACCGCATAAATATTGTTGCCCGAAAATGAAAAATAATTCATGTTATTGTTTTTTTGAATTTGTTTTGTCCATAAACTTTTGTCCGAACACTACGAATCGCTTGTGAGTTCCGTTTCCTATTTCACCTTTTTCATCCTCGGCAGTTACTTTGAAAGTG
Source organism: uncultured Oscillospiraceae bacterium (assembly GCA_934463345.1). Lineage (GTDB taxonomy): Bacteria > Bacillota > Clostridia > Oscillospirales > Ruminococcaceae > Porcipelethomonas. Next base: position 36,545 of record CAKSJL010000008.1, read on the forward strand.
ATTTCACGACCGTTTATTTCTGTAACCTCCGCATAGGCGCTGACCTTTAGTCCGACAGGAGTTGCTGATGTATGTACAATATTAAGCATTGTTCCGACCGTTGTTTCATCGTTTTCCATAGCGTCAGCAACTGCGGCAGCAGCAGCCTTTTCCATCAGCGCAGTCATCATAGGGGTTGCGAATACTTCAAGAGAACCGCTTCCGACCGTTGATGCGAGATTTTCAGCAGAAACTGTTGTTTCCGCTGTTGAGTACATACCAATTTTTATTTCCTTCATGATTTCCTCCCTGAATTTTTTATTGCATAAATTATATCACATTTTTGTCGCATCTTCAACTTTCAGGTTGATTTTTCTGAAAAATATGATATTATTATAAATGTAGTATTATTGACAGGTTGACAATAGTACATAAAAAATACATTTAAAAGGAAATAAAATGAAAAAAGCAGCGATAATAACAGGTGCGTCAAGAGGTATCGGAAAGGCTGTCGCTTATGCTCTTGCAGCTGATGGGTACATTCCGGTTATAAATTATCTTAACAGCAGTGAGTCTGCCGAAAAAATTGCGGCAGAAACGAGAGGGCTTGCTTATTGTGCAGATGTCTCTGACAGCGAAGCAGTAAAAAAAATGATCAATACTGCAAATGAAAAATTTGGTGGTATAGATGTGCTGGTCAATAATGCCGGAATATCTCTAACCGGACTTTTTACCGATATTACTGTACAGCAGGAACAGCGAATGATTGACGTGAATTTAAAGGGCGTTATGAACTGTGCAAGATATGTTATTCCGTTTATGGTAAGACAAAAGTATGGCAGAATAATAAATATCTCGTCTATGTGGGGAGAGGTCGGAGCTTCCTGCGAGGTGCATTATTCTGCAACAAAGGCGGCGATCATTGGATTTACAAAGGCTCTTGCAAAGGAACTCGGACCATCAGGAATAACTGTTAATGGCATTGCTCCGGGCGTTGTAATGACCGATATGAATAGTGCATACAGTGAAGAGGAAATGAATATTCTTAAAGAGGAAACACCGCTTCAGCGGCTTGGAACACCAGAAGATATTGCTAGTGCAGTTTCGTTCCTTGTATCTGATTCTGCCGATTTTATAACGGGACAGATTCTGGGGGTCAACGGCGGATTTGTAATTTAAGGCAACAGTAAAGCGGGAAGGATGTATAAAGATGTTCAGTGAAAGACTTGAAAAACAGATAGAGTTTATTAAGGAAATTGACAAGCTAAAAGCTATAAAGCGACAGACCTTGCTTATAAACGAGGACAGACAGGAAAATGATGCGGAACACAGCTGGCATCTTGCAATGCTTGCCTTTTTGCTTGCAGAATATTCAAATGAAAAAATAGATGTTATGAAAACTATGAAGATGGTTCTGATTCACGATATTGTTGAAATTGATGCCGGTGACACATATTGTTATGATTCTGAGGGCTACAAGACAAAAGCTGACAGGGAAACAAGGGCGGCACAGCGAATTTTCGGTCTGCTTCCGGAGGATCAGGGGACTGAGTTGAGAGCGCTCTGGGAGGAATTTGAGGCAATGAATACTCCGGAGTCAAAATTTGCATGTGTTCTGGACAGATTTCAGCCGCTGCTTTTGAATTATACAAATGGCGGAGTTTCGTGGAAAAACCACAATGTAAAGAGAAGCCAGGTCGAAGGCAGAAATCAGTGTACAAAGGAAGGCTCAGAAGAGCTTTACAGCTATATTATGGATATGATCTCAAAGGCTGCGGAAAGCGGAATGCTGGCTGAATAATTACATACAACGGATAATGTGTACCGTATCACATTGTTATTTGTGCTAAAAACCAATATTACAAATTTGTAAAGTTTATATAAAGGGGAGAAGAGTTTAAAAAGTAGGTGAAAAAAGAAAAAAAGATATTGAAGTTTGCTTTTGGTTATGATATATTTAATGTATGGCATTAGGGGATTACTTGCCTTATCTACATTAATAAAAAGGAATGAGGGTATTAATGAAGGAAAAATTAGTTGCTGTTAAAGGAAAGATAAAGAAATTTAACAGCAAGCGTGAAGAAAATTCTCAGAAATACAGAATGACAAATCTGCTGCTCACAATTCTTTTTCCAATCTTCATTGTGTGCATGGCGGAAATAAATCAGGCAAAACAGCCTTCCAAGTTTATTCTGTTTGTCGCTGCAAGACCGTCAGTCATGCTTTTTAATGTGCTGATCGCATCTCTTATTTTTGCAGGCTTTATGCTGCTCTTTAAAAAAGGCTGGATCGCAGTTCTGGCACAGTCCTTTATATATATGACGCTGAGTATTACGGAGCTTTTCAAGTTCAATACCAACGGAAATCATCTTATAATGACTGATATGAAGCTGGTCAAGAGCGTAAAAAGCCTTACTTCATTTGCATACATTAAAATAACTCCGGTTCTGATAACATATGTGACAATCGTTTTGCTTTATTTCGTTGCAGTTTTCTGGTTCAATCCAAAAATGAAGATGAAGATGTCAAGGCGTATTGTTCCGGCTGTAGCGTGTATGGGGGCATGCGTTTCAGTAGTCGTTGTTCCGGCGATTTCCAAACCGGTATATTCATTATTTGATCTTGATACAACTGCTGCTGATAACACATTCAAGCTTAACGAAAAGTTTGAAAATAACAGCTTTCTTGCGTTTTTCTGTCAGACTGCTTCCGAAAATCTGGCAAACCGTCTTACAGAACCTGAAAATTACAATGATGATACTGTTGCGGCAATGATGAACGTCAATGTTGAAAACGACAGCACATCTTCATTTTCAAAGCAGAAGCCAAATGTTATCATGATAATGTCTGAGGCATTTGCGGATTTCAGACGCTTTGAGGATCAGCTTGATCTTAATATCGGCGATACATACCAGGGCTTTGACAATGTTGCAGCACAGGGCTATCGTGGAACAGCAATTGTTCCTACATATGCAAGCTGGACAGTCAGAACAGAATTTGAGCTTAACTTCGGACTTCCGGTAAGATCCCTGAATGACCCGAATATGCCGCAGCGTATGCTGCTCGACAGGGAACAGCCGACAATCGCTTCTTATTATAAAAGCTGGGGCTATTCAACAGCATATGTTCATCCGTTTATGGGCTCTTTCTACAGCAGACAGAGAGTATATGCCAATTTCGGATTTGATAAGCTGATATTTGACGAAGATTTTACAGTTCCGATAAATTATTATGGTACTTATATTGATGACCAGACAGTTTTCAATCAGGTTGAAGAGCTTATAAAGAGTACAGACGAGCCGCTTTTCCTGCATACAACAACAATGCAGAATCATCAGCCTTATGACCAGGGTGAAAATCCTGATGATGAAATGGGTAACTACTTCCAGTGGATTTCCAAAACCGGCACTGACTTTGAAGCGTTCATAAATGACCTGAGTAAAATTGATGAACCAACAGTTGTATTTATGATCGGTGACCATTATCCTTCACTGAAGGGTGAAAACAGCGTTTATGATCAGCTTGGCATGAATGGTGACAATTGCAGCGTTCTTTATGAACAGCCGTTTATTGTATGGAGCAATTATGATCTTGATTACAGCTCAATGCCGAAGGAAGAGTTTTCAACATTCTATGTGCCTTATGTTATTATGGATTTGATTGGTGCGCCAAAGGATAACTTCATTCAGGCTATGGACAATAAAATGGAAACAACGCCTGTTTATTCGACAAATTATAATGCGTCAGTAGGAAGAGATGAGGAACTGGATATTCTGACATATGACAGAATCCTTGGTGATATTGTATCTTCAAATGCAATTCCTGAGGAACTTTATAAAACAGCTGAAGAGGCTGGAAACTGATATAATAATTTGTGAAACAGGGACGTTCTTTAAATGAGAACGTCCCTTTGCGTAAAAGGAGGAAAATATGGAGCAGAAAAAGCTTGACAGAATTAATTTTCTTGCAAGAAAATCCAGGGAATCGGAACTTACTCCGGAAGAAAAGGAGGAGCAGAAGCAGCTTAGGGATGAATACCGGAAAAGTGTTGTAGGCAATCTTGAGGCACAGCTTAACAATACTTACATTCTTGAACCGGATGGAAGAAAAGTTAAAGTACATAAAAGGGGAGAAGATAAAAATGGAAAATAACAAGAATAACAGTAATGAAAATAATAACGGAAAGCAGCCAATGATAAGAATAATATTATGCGTTGCGATTATGATAGTACTTTTTCTTGGAATGTTCGGTGCTGTCAGTAAAAATATAACTATTCCGGTATCGGCTGTAATGCTGATCGGTGTTTCAGTATGGAATGGTGTCTCTTACATTAAATCAGGAAAAAAGAAACAGGCAACCTTTACATTTATATTGTCGGCAATTCTGGTTGCCTTGCTTGTCGGATTTATAATAACAGCTACAAAATAAAAAAGGAGGCAGTTAATGGCTTTAGCGTTACTGGTCGCATCAGTAGTAATTCTGATCTGTGTATGTTTCAGCAGAATCTCAGGAAAAATAGGCATTCCGTTTTTGCTTGCATTTATTTTGCTTGGAATGGTTTTCGGTTCAGACGGACTTTTCAAAATACCATTTGCAAATTTTGCACTGTCTGAGAAAATATGCTCTGTTGCGCTTATTTTCATCATGTTTTACGGTGGTTTCGGAACACGCTGGTCTGAGGCAAAGCCAATTGCTGCAAAATCTATAGCGCTTTCAACTGTCGGTGTTGTTGCAACAGCAGGGATAACAGGACTTTTCTGTCATTTTATTCTTCGTATGGAGTGGTTTGAAAGTATGCTGATAGGATCTGTTATCAGTTCAACTGATGCAGCGTCAGTTTTCTCAATACTTCGTTCCAAAAAACTGGGTCTGAAAAACAACACCGCTTCGCTTCTTGAAATGGAAAGCGGAAGCAACGATCCCTGTTCATACATGCTGACCGCAATAATTATTTCAGCGATGAATTCGTCGGTTGACGGCGTCTGGGGAATAATTTACCTGGTATTTGCTCAGTTTGTTTATGGAATAGTTATCGGAGTTCTAATTGCACTTGGCGCAAGATTTGTTCTTTCAAACTTTAAATTTACCAATGAAGGCTTTGATACACTGTTTCTGGTTGGAATTGCAGTTCTTTCATATGCGTTGCCGTCAGTAATTAGCGGAAATGGTTATCTCAGTGCATATATTGTAGGAATAATTCTGGGTAATTCTGATATTAAAAATAAGCAGACTATGGTTCATTTCTTTGACGGATTAACGAGCCTTATGCAGGTTCTTATATTTTTCTTGCTGGGACTTCTGTCGTTTCCTTCATCACTCCCGACTGCTTTTCCGAAAGCGATTGCAATTGCACTGTTTTTGACAATTATTGCAAGACCTGTTGCGGTATTTGCGATACTGACACCATTGAAATGCAGTATAAAGCAGCAGCTACTGGTATCATGGTCGGGACTGCGAGGCGCAGCTTCAATCGTTTTCGCAATAATGGCATCAGTAAATATTGATTCACTTTCGTGCGATATCTTCCATATTGTATTCTGTATTGTACTTATATCCATAACATGTCAGGGTACGCTGTTGCCGTTTATGGCTAAAAGACTGGATATGATAGACAAAAATACTAACGTCCTCAAGACATTCAATGACTATACAGAAGAGCTTGATGTTCAGTTTATAAAACTTACAATTTCCGGCGATGATCATCCATGGAAAAATAAGAAAATCAGGGAACTTTCAATTCCATGGGATCTTTTATTTGTTCTTGTAATACGAAACGGAAAGAGACTTATTCCCAACGGAAAAACAATTCTCCGTGAAAACGATATAGTTGTGGTAAGTGCGCCGGTTTATCAGGGACGTGAAGCTGTCCAGTTTGAAGAGAAAAAGGTACATAGCAGCAGCAAATGGATTGGCAGGAAAATATCTGATTATGCTAACGAAAAGGGAATGTTTGTCGTTTTGATAAAAAGAGGAAACAATGTTGTCATTCCAAGAGGGCCGACGGATATTGAGGAAAATGATATACTTGTTACACATACGCTTGATGAGGAAGTGCAGAAAACAAAAGCATTAGTATAAAAAATTGATTTAAAGAGTCGTCTGAAATTGTCAGCGGCTTTTTTTAATTATTTTTATGTAATTATGTAGAAATTTATAAGGAAACTTTGTGCAGTATTGCCATTGATTTTTTTGGAAATGTGGTATATAATGATGTTAAAGGAATAAGGTGTGTTTATTCCCGAATTTTAAATGAAAGGATATGGCTGGGGTGAAGATAAAAAGATTAATTGGTTTTATTACAGCGGCTGTTATGTCTGTTGCTGCAATTTCTGTCGGAGCAGTAAATGCAGAGAATTTTACGCAAGAGCTTTACACGTTAAAAGAACTTAATAATATGAGCAATGATGATTTTATGAAGCTTGACGGTGCTGAGGATATATATAACAATATTGTAAATGTTGTGAAGGAAGAACAGGCATTTTATGACGAGCTTGAAAACGAGATTCATCCCGTTCTCGTCACTCTTAAAGGCTCCAACGGCTACGGCGAAGCATTGAGCTATCTGCTCGAAGCACTCGGCTGCGTCGGCGGTAACTGCTCGCTTAAGGCTTACTCTTATTACATCACCAAGGATCCCGTCACACTTAAGAATGTTTACAACACCCAGGCTCTCGTTGACGATGTTCTCACCGCTG
>CAKSJL010000009.1 GCA_934463345.1 uncultured Oscillospiraceae bacterium
CTGTTGCCGAACTCTGCCGCTGTAAGATTTGAAGCGTCAACTTTCAGTACGGCAATATCTGTATCTTCATCGTAGCCCTTGATAGTTGCCTCGTATTCTGTCTTGTCTGAAAGCAGAACTGAAACAGAGCTTGCGAGTCCATAGCCGTATTCAGTATCGTTGATAACGTGCGCATTTGTAATGATGTAGCCGTCTGAAGTCATTACGATACCAGTGCCTGTTGCTGTTGCCGGCTGAGTCTGAGTCTGCTGCTGACCAAAGAACCAGCCACCGGATGTATTGCTTCCTGTTGTTGTAAACTCAGATGAAATACCAACAACCGCTGGCATAACCTTGTCAACTGCCTCAGGAATTGTCAGACCATCAGATTTTGCAGCAAGCTGAAGCCAGCTTTTTCCGCTGTCCTTTGAAGCTGTAGCAGAAGCTGTTGCTGACGACGAGCTTTCATCATGCTCTGATGACTCCTCGCTGGTTGACGATTTGCTGAAAAATCCGTCAAGGACATCATTCTGATCAATGTATCTGTAACCCTGGATAGAACCGGCTGAGATAATGCCAGCACAAACCGCAAAAGCAACAACCTTTCTGAAAACGTGCTTTTTCTTTTTCGGGGGTTCCGGTGAGCCTGTTGAATTTGCTGCACCCTCCGGATAATTATAGCTGAATGAGCTTTGTGTGTTCTGTTCGTTCTGGAGGTTATCTTCCGGACGATTGAAATTATTTTCTGTCATATATAAAACATCCTTTCTGTGTGTTGTTTTGTTTTTTGTTTATGATTCTATTATACTTTTTTTTGTGAAAATTATATGATAACATACAGAAAGAAACGTTAAATAAACGTTATAATATATACACTTTTTTTCACAGTTAAATGCCACGCCTATACGGCTTTAAACTCTGCTCTGAACACAACCATACCGTCCTTATACTCTGCGCTTATAGTGCCATGATAAACATTTACGATCTCCCTGGCAATTGAAAGCCCCAGTCCAAAACCCTCATTTTCGCCTGAATGTGATTTATCCGCACGATAAAAACGTTCAAACAGATGAGGTATATCAGCTGTGTCAAAGCTGCTGCACAAATTCTCACAGGTCAGAACAGCCATATTGTTTTCCGAAAAAAGCCTTATTCTTATATTTGAACGCTCATCAGAGTATTTCAGAGCATTGTCAATAAGAATACCTGTCAGCTCGTCTGTTTTGTCCGGATCTCCTGAAATATACAGCTCATCTTCTATATCCGCAGTAAGCGTTTTTACCTCCTCAAAGGCTCTGCTTTCAAAATACAGAACTGTATTCCGGACAATACGGCTCATATCAAATCTCTGAAAGCTGACAGAAGCCTTCTGCGGATTTGAAAGTCTTGTCAGATCAAGCATTTCGTTAACAAGACGGCTCATTTTATCCGCCTGTGCCTTAACGCAGCTCACAAGCCTGTCAGAGCCGTTTTTCTTCTCCATAAGGTCTGTCGTAGCAGAAATAACAGTAATCGGAGTTTTCAGCTCATGACCTGCATTGGAGATAAATTCCTTCTGCTTTTCATAGCTTTGTTTTATTGGTCTGACAGCTCTTCCTGACACGAAATAGCTTAATATGACCACCAACAGAAAAACAGCGCTTCCGGACAATACAGACATTACAAGCAAACGACGACTGTTTTTTTCAGCCAGTGTATTGTATACAAATGTATGAATCGTTATATCGCCTGTCTGTGACTGAAAATGTCTGTAGCTTTTTCCGCTGATTTCAAAAATATTTTTTCCGCTTTCAAGAAAACTTTTCGATGATTCCTGTGAAATACTTTTGAAGGTGTTTCCGCTGTTTATCTCAGCAAGATTATTCTGATTATCCGTTATTATGTAAAAACAGCTTAAATTGCTGAGCGTCTGTGGAATTCCGGATGGATATATACTGGTAAAATCCCTGATAAGAACAGGATAATTTTCGGATGAAGCAGCAGAAATCCCGTCACGATACTTTATATCAATGCTTTCTATTTCCAATGTAACTTCCCTGGGATTTTCCTCTTTCATAGTGCTTGAACCTGTCCACCATACACCGGAAACATAGAAACACTTTTCTGAAACCTTTGTTATGTCCGCTTCAACCGGTTTTCCCTCATAAAGAAAATTTGAGTTATCAGTAAAATCTACAGTAATTTTTGTATTACCTTTATTAAACTTATACTCCTTATGTATATACCTCATATTTCCATACTCATCATACTGTTCAAAAAAGATTCCACCTCCAGCGCAGTACCAGTCTGCGTCAGGATCAGTACAGCTTATAACGCCGTTTATTGTAACGCTTTTTATGAAGGCAGGATTTTTCGGAATAGTTTTATCGCCATTTTCGTTTGTGTTCATTCTGCTCAGCTCTATCGTTTCTGAATCAAGTGGAACTGCATTTGAATAGGCTACCTGAGTTATCATGTCCCTTGACGTTTTAAGCTCGTTTTTGTAGGATACATTCATAAGGATATTGAGTATCAGAAGCATTATAAATATCAGAACAAACGAAATTGAGGTTGAAAGAGCAAAAAATTTCTTTCTAAGATGAAGTATTTCCTTATGCATTCTTCTGCTCCTTAATTGTATAGCCTATGCCCCTGACTGTAGAAATATGTACAGCTGAATCTATAGCTGAAAGTTTTTTTCTCAGAAATGAAACATAGACCTCAATTGAATTATACTCAACGTCAGCCTCATAACCCCATATCTTAATCATAAGTGTCTCCTTTGAAATGACCTTTCCAAAATTCAATATAAGCAGTTCCAGTATATCATATTCCTTTTTGCTCAGTCTTATTTTCTGCTCGCTGCGGCGAACCTCGTGGGTTGATTTGTCAAGAACTATATCTGCAAATTTCATGTTGTCGTCTATCAGCGTCTTTTCCCTGCGCCTGAGCAATGCACGAATTCTTGCAAGCAATTCGCCGGAATTAAAGGGCTTGGTCAGATAATCGTCAGCGCCGCTGTCAAGACCGGATATCTTATCTTCTGTTTCCGATCTTGCAGTAAGCATTAAAACAGGAGTATTTATGCCTCTTTTACGCATTTCTGAAAGGACCTGAAAACCATCTATTTTCGGCAGCATAACATCCAGTATTATCATATCATAAATTCCTGTCATAGCGTTGTCCAGTCCGTCTGCGCCATCGTATGATGCATCAACATAATAGCCCTCAATAGTCAGAAGCTCTGACAGGATCATGACAAGATCCTTTTCATCCTCAACAATAAGTATTCTCATAATATCACATCCCCTATGCCTTTGTTATAACCGCAGTAACAGTTATGCAGCCGCTTTCAGCTTCCGCAAATATTTCACCATTCATTTCATGCAGAAGCCTGCGGCATATATACAATCCAAGTCCGCTTCCACTGACGCTTTCAGAGTTTGAACCACGCCAGAAGCTTTCAAATATATGCGGAAGCTCAGAATCCGGAAGTGTGCATCCGCTGTTTTTGACAGATATAAGAATGCAGTCATCCTCTTCTGTACAGCTAACCCTGATAAATTGACCGTCTCCGTATTTCAGGGCGTTCTCAATAATATTCTGCAAAACCTCGGTGCAGCGGTCAGAATCGCCTTTAAGCATGCAATCGCTGCAATCGTCTGTTATAAAATCAGTTTTTACAAGTTTTAACTTTTCAGAATAATATTCTTTAATTTCATTTATAAGCTCAGAAAGATAAAACTCACCCATACTGACATTAAACGTCATAAAGTCATCCTTTGCTGTATCCATAATTTTTTTCAGGTAGTCCCCTATCTCATCTGCCTTTTCGTTTATGCTCTCAGCAATTTCACGCTGTTTTTCAGGCTGAGAGTAAAGATTTCTGGAAAGTGCACTGGAATAAAGCTTTATTGCGGAAAGAGGTGTTTTTATATCATGCGACAGTGACAGAAGAAGCGTCTTTTTGCTTTTCTGCATACTGTATTCATGCTGCTTCTGATCCTCAAGCTTTTCACGAAGCAGGTCTATACCCCATATAAATCTTCCGAAAAACCGGCTCTTGCTTTCTTTAAGCGGAACGGTCAGTTTTCCCTTTGAAAGCTCATACGGAAGCTCGGACATTTTCTCAAACGGCTTTAAAATACTATATTTTATAAAAAGCAGTGATACCAGCATTACCCCGGACATAACAGCTATTATTATATTTATAATAATACGGTGATTGTCAGCTTTTACATTGCTGTTGTAGTTAAACCGGTACAGATCACCATTAATATTTCTTACAGCATAATCGCTGTTCGTATTATAAAAATCAGAGCTGCATTTTTCTATGCCTGTTATATACTTATATTCTGAAAGGTCAGCATTTTCAAGACCGTTATCTTCAATCTGAACAGCCGCACGATTTATCTCGACCCGATACGGTCTGCCGTCATCCCTGTCCGGAGAGGATATAATTATATTTGCAAATACAAAAACTGCAAGTATTATAGCAATACAGACAAGCATTATCCTGTTGAACGCTTTCATATATACTTATACCCCACGCCCCATACTGTCTGAATATGCTCCGGTTTTTTAGGATCACTCTCTATTTTCTGCCTGAGCCATTTTATATGCACTGTAAGAGTCTGTATTTCCGAAAAGCTGTCGCTCCCCCATATACGATCAAACAGGTACTCTTTTTTCATTGCTTTTCCTTTATTTTCCATCAGCAGAAGCAGAAGCTCAAATTCCTTTGAGGTAAGCTCAAGAGGTAAATCATCCCTGAATGCTGTCCGACTTACTTTATTTATTCTGATATTTCCGTCTGATATTTCATCAAGTCCGTACTGTCTGCGGAATATGCCCGCTATCTTTGCCAGCATTATATCAATATCATAGGGCTTTTCTATGTAATCATCAGCTCCGAGAACAAGACCGTTCAGCTTATCATCTTTCTCCGTCTTTGAGCTTACAATAAGGATCGGCGTATTGCTGCTTTCCCGGATCTTCCGGCAGACTGCAAATCCATCAATTCCAGGAAGCATTATATCAAGCACAATAAGCCTTGCACCGTATTTTTCATACAGTGACAAGGCTTTTTCTCCGCTTTCAACGGCGGAAACCGTATAGTTTTCCGCACGAAGAAAGTCACAGAGCATTTGGCTCAGATCTTTGTTATCCTCAACAATAAGAATATCTGTCATTCTCTCGTTACCATCCCATTTCCATCAGCCAGTTATTAAGCGCTCTTTCACGCTCACGAATTCCGGACGACTGTGTATACCTGCTTAAATTATACTCTCCTTTTATATTTCCGTCAACTATATAAATAATTCTTGTGCATTTTGCTGCAACCTTTACATCATGCGTTACAAGCATTATAGTTGTACCGTCATTGTTGAGCTTTAAAAGCTCATCCATTACCTCGTCTGAAGAATTACGGTTCAAAGCGCCCGTCGGCTCATCCGCAAAGATTATTTCCGGATGGTTTATCATACTCCGACATATACATGCTCTCTGAAGCTGTCCGCCTGAAACCTCGTTAATATCATTGTCGCATATATCAATTATGCCAAGCTTTCTCATGAGCTCCTGACCGTATTTCAGCTTTTCACTGCGGCTTGCTGTATTTTTCCTTGATTGAAATGCCGGAAGAACAATATTGTCAAGAACCGTAAGGTTTTTGAGCATATACATCTGCTGGAATATAAATCCCATTTTGTCAAGCCTTAAATCTGCAAGCTCCTTTTCGTTAAGGGAAGAAATGCTTTTTCCGCAGAATATACTGTCGCCGGCAGTCATTCTGTCCATTCCGGACGCTGTATAAAGAAGCGTTGATTTTCCTGAGCCTGACGGTCCCATAACCGCAACCATCTCCCCCTCGGAAATGCTGAAATTAACATTTTTCAGAACATTATTCTGGCGTTTGTTTATTATGTAGGTCTTGCAGAGATCCCTGACTTCTAAAACTGTATTCATAATTATGTCTCCTTTTTACTCAATATTAGATGTTTCAGACGCTGCTATAGTTCTTGTATACTGTGCTGTCAGAAATGCACTTATTACTGTAAGCGCCAGAACCATCAGCGGATAAACTGTAAATGTCAGAAGCGGATTATAGTCAAAATCAATATTCTCCGCACCCATCATACCAAATATAGGCGTTATAGCCACTTTAGTCAGAACCGGCGTAATTGCAGACGCAAGAATTGACGCAGCAATACCGACAAATGAAAAACGCAGGGTATGTATCTTTATGACTGCACTGCTGCGGAAGCCTATTGCTTTAAGAAGCGCTATCTCGCTATGCTCCTTTGCAATAAACGAACGCTCCATAAGCATCGTTACAAGCGCAGTTATAACAAATGTTATTACAAGCATACACCACTTGACGCTGTTTATTGTGTCTGCAACGCCTGTGCAAGAAGCGGAAAATTCAGCCGCTGAACGGATTTCATTCGTGTCAAAGATATCCTTCATTTTTTTAATTCTTTCCGAAACTTCCTTTTTATCCGGATTATCAGTAAAGTCTATCTGATAATCAAACGATGAGGACATCTGTGAAGAACCGTTGTCGAAATTTTCATTGAGCCTTATGCAGCTTCCAAGACGATTCATAGTCTGAATATAACCTGTTATCAGCATTTCCTCTTCGCCGTCGTTCTTCATAAGCTTTACAGTATCACCAATTTTCGCACCAAGCTTGTCGGCAACCACCTTTGAAACTGCTATCTCATTTTTATTCACCGGCGCAGTTCCCTCATAATAAACATAATCAGACGCTTTTATTCCTCCGATACCCTGCTGACATGCAGTCTTGAAACTGTTGCCGTTAAAGCTGAGCGTGTATGTATACTGAACCTCAACATGACACTTTGCAGGCATTCCGTTATCAGCAAGCTTTTTCTCTATCTCTCTAAGCTTCTGTTCCATGATCTTATTTCCGCCCGGGCATATAGCCTCCATCTGGTCTGAGGAATTGCTGTAGTATGCGTCGCTCTGTGTTGTTCCGAAAAGCGGCACAAGCTTTTCACTTCCGAGTGTTGAGGATGTTATAACCATAATAAGAACCAGACATAAACAAAGCATAAAGGTTATAATAAGCGTAATAAACCTTTTTGGACTGCTTACAACATCATTGAGTGCCGTAAAGGTGCAGGCACTTAGTCTGCCCTTTTCAAGGTGTAGTCTGCCTTTCTTCCTGAAGCGTTCGCCTGTCTGACCGTTTCTTATTGCGTCGAGAGGAGTTGACTTTTTAATCCTGCCTGTGCAGTAATAGCTGAACATAAGCACAATAAGCATAACAGCTGCAGCGCTTATAATGTTTACGAATATACCGCCGCTATTGCCCAGAACCATTTTTTCTGAAACGCTTTTTATCAGCATTTTTCCGAATGGAATACTGATAATTCCTCCAACAGCTGAACCCACAAGAGATATTGCAAAATATTTCACAACATAAAGCATACGGATCTTTCGGTTTGGTATACCGATAGCCTTCATAACACCTATTTCACGAAATTCCTCTGAAATGTTAAAATTAACCGTAAATCTCAGAACCGTAAAGCTTATAAGTATAAGACAAACGCTGGCAACCAAAAGTATTGCAGCAACTATCATATCCATTACATAGCACATTTTTATAAGGCTTTTTTCTCCGCTGAAAACTATATTATCAACGTCAGAAAAAACCTTTTCAACAGCGTCCGTATTATCTGCGTAAATGTATATAGCCTGACCGATATATGGTGAATTTTTCATGGAATTATCCTCTGAAATTTTTTTGTAATCCTCATCATTAAGCAGAAAACGGATATTCCCCATAAATCCGGAACCTAAAAGCGCATCCTTGCAGCTTCCGGCAACCTCAAGAGTTACTCTGGTATTTCCATAACTTATTTCAATAGTATCGCCAGTCTTTATGCCGCATTTCTTCATGCCGTCGCAGCCTATGTAGACCTTTCCCTTTTCAATATCCGAAATAATTTTATCGTTCTTGTCAAAATAATTCAGCTTTGCTTCATCAATTGACATTATAACGGACGTATTCATTTCATCTTCAAATTTCTTTCCGTTAAAAGTATAATTATTTTTAGATGCAAATATCAGATTTTCGATTTCATAACTTTTTACATCACTGCTGTTTTCAAGAATATCCGTCAGCTTATCATTGTCTGAACTGCCCATTTTAAGAGCGATATAATCACTCATTCCGGATTTCTCAAAATAATAGTCTGTCCCTGACATAACAGTCAAAATGTTACTGACACTGCTGGAAACAAACAGCGCTGCAAGCGTAATGAATGTGAGAAGTATGGCATTCATAGTCTTTTTGCGTTTAAGATCTTTTTTTAATATGTTTAAATACATTGAAACAGCTCCTTTCCTGTTGTGTTTTTATTTTAGCACAGAAATTATTAAATAATCCTTAAAAAACGAAGAGGAAATTCCCTGACTTAGAAACACTCAAAAAAGGGGATGCCCTGCAAATTGAGGACATCCCCTGAAAAATTTGAAAAGCGTTCTTTTTAGGCGTAAAGCACCATTATTAAAACAATTGCATTTTCAGTCTTTATTTTTCCAGTAATTAAGTTCAGGAAGCTGCTTTTCAAAGTATTCTCTTGCCTGTTCCGGCGTAAAGCTTTCATTGGACATATGCTGAACAAGAAAATCTGTAAGTACCTTAATATCAGTATAAACAAATTTTCCATCAGCATAGCACCACTTACAATACTCCTCATTAAATTCACCGTCCGGCTCTTTGCTGATAAAGGAATCCTCAAGCGGCATTCCGCAGCACTGACAGATAAGCTTTCTCGGAGAACCAAGAAGCGTATTTATCGAAACGTTAAACAGCTTTGACAACAGCTTCAGTGTTTCTGTGTTCGGAACAGTTTCACCCGTTTCCCAGCGTGATACTGCCTGTCTTGTTACATAAATCTTTTCTGCAAGCTCATCCTGCGACATTCTGTTTTTTGTTCGCAGTTCAAGTATTACATCTTTGGTTTCCATAAATCATCACCTCACATATATTATAGCATTGCTTTCTCCGGTAATCAAGCAACACGCTGTTGCTATAAATTATTTGAGTTAACATGGCATAAAAAAGCTTCACAGCCGTTTTCAGATCTGTGAAGCTTTTTTCTGTTATTTCAGCTTTTCTATCTTATCTGATGCATCGTCAAGCCAGTTGCCACTGTAAAGCTCAATCGCTCCCCTGTCACAGGCTGCCGCAAGCTTCGGATCAATCGGAAGTCTGCCGAGAATATCAAGTCCATAGCCCTTTGCAACCTCTTCAAGCTTGCTTTCGCCGAATACATTTATCTTTTTGCCGCAGTCCGGACAAAGAGCATAGCTCATATTTTCAACAACGCCCAGTATAGGAATATTCATCATTTCAGCCATTTTGACAGCCTTTCCTACAATCATTGAAACAAGCTCCTGAGGAGAAGTTACAACAATTATTCCATCAACCGGTATTGACTGAAAAACCGTCAACGGAACGTCGCCTGTTCCCGGAGGCATATCAACAAACATATAGTCAACGTCGCCCCACATAACGTCTGTCCAGAACTGCTTAACAACGCCCGCTATAACCGGACCTCTCCATATTACAGGATCGGTGTCATTTTCAAGCATAAGGTTTACAGACATAATTTTGATTCCCGTTGTGCTTTCAGCCGGGAAAATACCGCTTTCGTTTCCGGCAGCCTTTTCCTTTATGCCAAATGCCTTTGGAATAGACGGACCTGTTATGTCAGCGTCAAGAACGGCTGTATTGTAGTTTTTACGCTTCATATTTACTGCAAGCAGTGAGGAAACCATTGATTTACCAACACCTCCCTTGCCGCTTACAATACCAATAACCTTTTTTATACGGCTCTGTTCATGCGGCTTTTCAATAAGACTTTCTGGCTTTCTTTCAGCACAGCTTTGTCCGCATGATGAACAGTCATGTGTACATTCGCTCATTTTTATTCTCCTTTACAAAAGCGGAGCTATGATTCTCATAACACTCCCCATTATTTTCTTTATCAGTGGTCTCTTTTTGCAATCTTCAAGTGTTATCTGTCTGCACTTAACAAAGGTTTCGCTGAAATCAGCTTTAATATCTGCTATTGCCGGGACTTTATACATAAACGTTCCGCATTCAAAATGCAGGTAAAGACTCCTGTAGTCAAGATTCACAGTTCCGACAACTGCGGCAGTATCGTCAGCTAAAAAATTCTTTGCATGAATAAATCCCGGCATGTATTCGTATATCTTAACGCCGAGCATGATCAGCTCTTTATAATAGTTCCATCCAACATAGTTTGCATACCACTTATCCGCTATATGCGGTACAATTATTCTTACGTCAACTCCGCTTTTAACCGCAAAGCCCAGAGCTGTTATAAGCTCATTATCAAGTATAAGGTATGGCGTCGTTATATAAACATAATTTTTCGCCTTGTTGATAATGTCGAGATATATAAGCTTTCCGACATTTTCATTATCCGTAGGACTGTCTCCGTAAGGCAGAACATATCCCTGCTTCTGAACCGGCTGTACATATTCAGGCTTATACTTTTCATAATCCGAAAGCTGGTGGGTCTTTCTTTCCCACATCTGTATAAACATTACAGCAAAGCTCCAGACAGCCTCGCCTCTTATCATAACAGCTGTATCTTTCCAGTGTCCGAAGCGTTCCTTTTCATTTATATATTCATCGGCAATATTGACTCCGCCATTGAATGCGGTAATCCCATCTATAACTATTATCTTTCTATGATCCCTGTTATTCTGGGAGGTTGACAGAAACGGTCTGAACTCATTGAAAACCCTGCACTTAATTCCTTTGGTTTCAAGATAACGGTTGTAATAGGTCGGCAGAATGAACTGACTGCCCATTCCGTCATACATAAGCCTTACCTCAACGCCCTCCTCTGCTTTTTTTACAAGTATGTCAAGGACGCTGTCCCACATTTCTCCCTGTCCAATTATAAAATACTCTATAAAGATATACTTCTTTGCCTGTGACAGCTCACGCAGCATTGAAGCATATTTTTCCTCCCCAACCTTGTAGTATTCAAGGAAAGAATTTCTATATACCGGATAGCAGCCATAATCATTGACATACCTGGCAAGGTGAGAAACATAAAGTGAATCCCTTTCAAGCTCTTCCATGGTTTCACTGTCCTGGGGAATAAGCGGATTTGTAAGTCTTGCGATCTGGTTTTTCTTGCTTTTGAAAAACATAGTTCCAAGTTGGGCATGAAGAAAGATATACATAAATGTTCCAAAGATAGGAATTATCAGTATAAGTATTGTCCAGAGTATTTTATATGCCGGGTTTGTATCACGCCTGTTTACAACATAGCAGACGATAAGAACGGATACAATTGTCTGTATCCCATAAACCGCCGTCATGTCGTCATAGATGCTCATAAGGCATGAAATTATAAAAAGAACCTGAACCAGAAGGATAGCAATTATCAGAAAATTGCGGTTAAAAAGTTTTTTTATTTTCTTGATATTAATCTCCATTCTGCCACTAAGAATTTGTTCACATAGGATTTGTGCATAGATTTTCGAGCATAATTTGACTGAGAACAAGTTCTAAAATATAAGCATAAACAGAAATGAAAATCTCCATAAGCGGCGTGATGGAGGTTTTTAGCATATTCTGCATAAATTTATTACATAATGTACGTCTGAGAACTCAAATTTCTTAAATCCGTACAGCATTGGATCGTGCTGTAAATCAAAATGTCAGAAATTTTCCTTCAACGCCTGTGCTAACTGATCCGGACATGAAGTGTTCTTAGCGCCGCACTTTATATTTTCAAGACGCTCTATAACATCTTCAACCTTCATTTCCTTTACAAGAGAGCCTATTCCCTTGAGATTTCCATTGCAGCCGCCGATATATTCAACATTCTGCACAATCCCGTCCTCAACTTCAATGTTTATCTGTCTTGAGCAAACACCATGAGGTGTATATGAAATTTTCATCAGATATCAAACTCCTTTTTTCCTGCAATTCCCGAATCTATCGCTGCCTTTGCAACAGCTCTGGCAACAGCCTTTGGTATTTCTCTGTCAAACGGATCCGGCAGTATATTTTCTGCTGAAAGTTTGTCCTCCGGTACGCTTCCTGCAATAGCATATGCTGCCGCAAGCTTCATATCCTCGTTTATATCCTTTGCACGAACTGCCAGAGCGCCCTTGAAAACTCCCGGAAAGGCAACAACATTGTTTATCTGATTAGGATAATCGCTTCTTCCTGTTCCGACAACAAATGCTCCGGCTTCCTTTGCGTCCTCAGGCATTATCTCAGGAGTCGGATTCGCCATAGCAAATATGATTGGCTTTGAAGCCATCGAACGAACCATATCCTTTGAGACAAGACCCGGCTTTGAAACGCCTATAAATGCATCAGCACCTTTCATCGCCTCAGCAAGTCCGCCATGAAGCCTGTTTTTATTTGTGACCTTTGCAATCTCATAATGAGATGGATTTGAAAATTCATCTCCGTCACAAATTATGCCGTTTATATCAACCATTATAATATTTCCGATTCCGAGCGTAATAAACTGCTTTGCAATTGCAATGCCGGCAGCGCCTGCACCGTTTATAACAAGCGTCATATCGGAAATATTCTTTCCGGCAGCCTTTGCCGCATTTATCATTGCAGCACTTGCAACTATAGCCGTTCCATGCTGGTCGTCATGAAAAACCGGAATATCTGTAACTTCCTTTAATCTCTTTTCAATCTCAAAACATCTTGGTGCAGAAATATCCTCCAGATTTATTCCGCCGAAGCTTTTGGAGATAAGCTTTATTGCATTTACTATCTCGTCAGTATCCTTTGAATCTATGCATATCGGGAAAGCGTCAACATCAGCAAATTCCTTAAAGAGCGCACATTTGCCCTCCATTACCGGCATTGCTGCTTCCGGTCCTATATCGCCCAGACCCAGAACCGCTGTTCCGTCAGTTATAACTGCAACAAGATTATGGCGTCTTGTAAGCTCATATGAAAGCTCAGGATTCTTTTCAATTTCAAGACATGGTCTTGCAACTCCCGGAGTATAGGCATGTGAAAGCTCGTCACGATTATTGACAGGCGTTCTTGAAACAATCTCAATTTTACCTTTCCATTCTCTGTGCTTATTAAGCGCTGATTCCATTATATCCATTTTTTCGCTTCCTTATTTTTTATTAGACAGCTTTATAATTCTGTCCAGATTTTCCTTTGATGTTGTATAGCTTCCGAGATGAGTCGGAACCGCATTGTAAAGCCCATGGAAATCCGAGCCGCCGGTCACTATAAGATTATACTTTTCTGCAATTTCCAGAAGCTCCTTCTGCTTTTCCTCATCAGCAGAATAATGATAAACCTCAATGCCGTCAAGCTTTTTTTCAGCCGCAAGCTCCTCTATAAGCTCCACGTTGTCATATAATGCAGGATGAGCCATAACAGCAACGCCTCTTGCAGTGTGAATAAGATCCAGAACGAATCTGACATCTGGATATTCACGCTCAACAAGGCAGAGTCCACCGTCCGGTGAAAACAGCTTTTTGTCAAGCTCTCCGTAAAATTCCAGAGCGTATCCGTATTCCATAAGTGCTCTCATTATATGCGATTTAAAAATGCTCTTGCTCGCTGTACAGTGCCTTAAAACGCTTTCCGGAGTTATCGGATAAAGCTTCATGACCTTTTCGATCATTTCCTTTGAGCATGCTTTTCTTATCTCACAGGATTTAAGGCAAAGCCCCTCAAGTCTGTCCGGCTTCTGCGGAGCGTAGCAGATTATGTGAACCTTTCGGTTTCTTTGTTTGTCCCAGGCGGACATTTCAACTCCTTGTATCATTTTTACGCCATAGCGTTCACCAAGGATCTTTGCCCGTGAAAATGATGACAGGGTGTCGTGGTCGGTTATAGACAGAAAATCTATATTCATGCGTTTTGCCTGAACGATAACGTCCTCAATCCCGAGAGAACCGTCCGACATTGTTGTATGGCAGTGAAGATCACAAATCACAAAAGCCTGCCTCCTTTTTGGTTATTCAGGGTTAAACAGCACATTCGGCTGTACAGCTTTAATTATATCACATTTTTTTTATATAATCAATATCTGTTTTATGAAATTCACACAAATCAATTTTCTGTAAAACAACAGTCTGTCTGCATTACAATAAATTAGAGCGTGTTCACATAAAAATGAAATGCACATCTTTTCGGCATAAGTATTTTATGTGAACACGCTCTAATGGGCAGCCAGTGACCGCCCATAGTCAGAATCCTTAGAGATCCTCTCCGTTTGTTTTTATTATTTCTGCATATCTGAACGCTGAATCCTTCATAATTCTCTCCTGCGTTGCATAGTTTACATAAACCAGCCCGAACCTTTCTGAATATCCGTATGCCCATTCAAAATTATCCATAAGCGACCAATGGAAGTAACCTCTTATATCAACGCCCTCAAGATAAGCTTTTTTCATTCCTTCAAGATAACCGTTGATATAATCAATTCTTTCGGCGTCATGAACCTTTCCGTCCGCTGAAATTGTATCAAGACAGGATTTTCCGTTTTCAGTAATGTAAATCGGCTTTTTATATCTGTCATAAAGGAATTTTGTTCCCCAGTAAATTGAATCAGGAGTTACCGGCCAGTCATGCGGTGCATGAGAAAATCCACCCGGATCGTTGACAATTTTCATGCCGTCAGCATCTGCCCTGATTATGAAGCCCCAGTAAACATTATGTCCGATAAAGTCAAGCGGCTGACTTATAAGCTTCATATCGCTGTCGCAAAACTTCGGCATATATTTTTCACAAAGAGCCATACCCTGATCCGGATATTTTCCCAGAAGTATCGGATCATTAAACCAGACATTGCTTCCCGGTGCAGCAGCAGCCTCCGGTATCTCGAACATTGAACGTCTTGCCGCTTCAATATCCTCATTGCTGCGGCTTGCCGGAATGTTCATATTTCCGCATGGAGCATATCCTATTTTCAATGGCTGTCTGGAAAATGCCCTGAGCGCAACAACAGCAGCGCCATGCGCTTTCATGAGTATATGAGAAATTTCAAGCGCTTCGGCAGTAGTCACCTTAAGTCCGGGAGCGATTCTTCCAGCCTGATAACCAAGACCAATTATAACCTGAGGTTCATTTATCGTAAAGAAATACTTTACACGATCAGAAAAATTTTCAGCAGCCACCTTGGCATAATTCGCAAACCATTTCACCATATCAGGATTTCTCCAGCCGCCCAGCTTATCAAGCGCCAGAGGAAGATCCCAGTGATAAAGCGTAACGTACGGCTCAATTCCGTTTTTCAGAAGTTCATCGATCAGATCACTGTAAAATCTGATTCCCTGCGGATTTACCGCACCTGTTCCGTCCGGAATGATCCTTGCCCAGCTGAGTGAAAAGCGATATGCCCTGATACCAATTTTCTTCATTATGGCAATGTCCTCTTTCCATCTGTGGTAGTGGTCGCAGGCTGTATCGCCGGTGTCATTATTAAGTATTCTTCCTGGTATCCTGCAAAAGCTGTCGAATATATTAAGTCCTTTTCCGTCCTCATAAGCGCCGCCCTCAACCTGATAAGAAGCTGTTGCAGCACCCCATACAAAATCATTTCTGAATTCCATAACTATACATCCTTTCTGTGTTTATTCCGATAAATCTTCTTTATGCCTATATTATAATTAATCAGAATCGAAAAATCAATATGTAATAACGAATTTCAAAAAATAATTATTTTTTTACTTTAAAAAGTCAACATTTCATAATAAGCTGGTCACTTTTTCAACGTCTGACGACCGATTATCAGAAAGAGCTCTTTTCATAAATTCCTCAGTAGTCAGCAGACCGGAACGGTTATACCTGTCAAGAGTGAAAAGACAGTTGCTGCTGCGGTTTATGTAATTAGGGCGTTCATAGCAGCTGTATGCGGCACAGAATCCCATGCTTTTCAATACAGGTATACTTTCTTCGGAAATGCTTCCGAACGGATAAGTAAAAACTGCCGGAGTCAGCGAACAGTTAATAGTAAGAAGCGTCTGACAAAGACCAATATCTCCAATAAGCTCATCGGCATACTCATCCTCATTCTCGTATGAAAATTTTGCACACCCTTTTCGTTCCTTATACGAATGCATATTGTATGTATGATTGGCAATTTCTATTCTCCTAGATTTTTTCAGCTCGGAAATATCATTCCATGTAAGATAGGAATATTCCGGAACATGGGGATCCATTTCAGCAATAACTTCGCTGTAGTATCCGACAACGGAAATCACCGCCTTCATATCATACTTTTCAAGCAGCGGCAGCAGATATTCCTTATTGTTGTAAAAACCATCGTCTGCTGTAATTATAATCGGATTTTCCGGAAGCTCTCCACCGTTTACATAATTTATAACATCCTCCGTCGTAACTGTGTTGAATCCTTTTTCTTTAATAAATTTCAGATCATTTTCCACAATTTCCGGAGTTACAGTATAATCACTGATTTTTGACGTATCATCAACTATGCTGTGGTACATTATGACCGGCAGGAATATATCCTCTTCAACATTGCTGCTGAAGCAGTTCTGGCTTGCAAAGGTAATAGCAAAAGCAATAATTATAATTATCGTATCACATAGAAGAAGTCTGGTAAATTTCTGAAATCTCATGCATCTGTACACTTCAACGCACCCCCGGAGATGTTTCAGGCAAAGCTGCCGAAAAATTTTATCCATAAATAACTTATGCTTCTGAACATCAAAAAATTACGCATAACCCGGAATTTATCTGAATATAATTATATTGCTGCATGCAATATCAATGTAAAGGCGGGAGGTTAAATGAGAAAACGCAGAAGGCGCAGAAGAATAAAAAAAGCAGGTATTATTACAGCTGCCGTACTTATACCGTTTGCCGCGGGAATAGGAGTAAAGGCAGCACCGTTTATCACCGGATTTGCTGAAAGACTCCAGGGCATAAGCAGATTTGACAACGATCCGGAATGGTATACCGGCGATCCGGGGTTTAATGTTGAAAACTTTCAGTGTGAGGAGGAAGTAATATCCGAAGGCTTTGGCTGGAACGAAGAAACATCCGCTGACGAGGATGAACCGGACGATTCAGACGCTGGCCCAAAGCCATATCCGCAGGAATGGAATGTATCAGAAGAGAATACTGTCTATACAAGCTCTTTCGGAAGATACAGCGGTTCAAAATTCTTTTCACTTGAAAACGGAGGTCAGGTCAGAAATGAAACTGATCTTTCAAACGGCGTACTGATGGAGGAAAGCCAGCTGAAACCGGACTTTACAATTGAACTTGACGGAACTCCGCAGGTACTCATAATGCATACTCACACAACAGAAAGCTACGAGCCTTACATAAGAGAATATTTCGATCCGTCATTTAATTACAGAACAACAGATATGAATTACAATACAGTCGCCGTTGGTGATAAAATATGCAAAGAGCTTGAAAAGGCAGGCATTGGATTTATTCACGACACAACTATACACGACTACCCGTCCTACAACGGTTCTTATGAGAGAAGCGCTGAAACAGTAAAAAAAATACTTGACGAAAATCCGACTATAAAAGTAGTTTTAGATATTCATCGTGACGCAATCGGTACAAACGAGAGCATAATGCAGCCGACTATTGAAGTAAACGGAAAAAAATCCGCACAGGTCATGATAATATCAGGCTGCGATGATGGAACAATGGATATGCCTGATTATCTGAAAAATTTCAGATTTGCCTCGCAGCTTCAGCAGCAGATGGCTCAGGATTACGATTTTCTTGCACGTCCGATCCTTTTCGACTACAGAAAATATAACCAGGATCTTACTACCGGAAGTTTGCTCATAGAAGTAGGAACTCATGGCAATACTATAGAACAGGTGGAATATGCCGGCGAACTTTTTGGAAAATCGCTTGCAAAAACACTGAAAAATTTAAAGTAGTAGCGAGTTGCCCTGGGGGAGAATGAAAATGAGCAGAAAAATAAAAAGAGTCTCCATACTGGCTGTTATAGCATATGTGATGATAAACAGCTTTGTATGGGGACTTATGAAAGCGTATGTAAATTCGTACAATGCCGTAAATCATGAACAGCTTGCCATGGTCAGCATATCGGACAAGCCTGCCGGAAAAGAAATAAACGTCATGGGAATAAAAATAAACGCCCCTCAGCAGAATATGAGGGACGAAAAAATAAGCTGTGCATTAAAAACACTTGTTCCGCTAAAAATAAGAGCCGCAGCAATTATATTTATGCAGACCGGGCAGGAAATTGTTCAAGAAGCTTTGAAATAAAATCCGTATATTCATGATAATAGTTCAAATTTCCTTTATAGAGAAGCTCTGCATCCGGCATGTGGCGGAAATCCTCCGGAGTCTGGAGACAGACAGGCTTTCTGATTCCTGATCTGATTCCGGACTTTTCAAGCATATAACCTACAAACTGTGAACAGACAAATTTATTTTTACGTCTGAAAGCTATATTAAAGAAAATAAAGCCAAGTCCTATACAGTTATAGGAAAAACACTCACGATGCTTCTTAAAATATTCCAAATTTTCAGAAAAGTGAAGCTTTTGCTCAGCTGTAACCGGAATACGGTAAAGCTCACAGGGGATGAAGCTGTATTTTCCAAGCGTCCCCTCGCCTATCACTTCCTGGTTAAATGTTGCCGGCAGCGGACGTTCGGGCTTATTGCGGCAAAAGCTGTACATAACCCTGAGATCCTCTTCACAGGCAACGGAAACATGATTATATGGCTTTCTCGTAAACACCTTAAGTATTTTTGAAATTGTCGTTCCAGACTGACTTACAAGAACATAAACATACTCTTTTTTCAATGTGTCATCTCCATATTGCAGACATCAAACGTATTATCTGTCTGTGTTTGTTGTACTGCACTATTTTACTGAGTCGTTATAATAAATATGCGCTCTGATAAGGCTAAGATCATATAATGATAAAAAATTCTTTAATATTATATCATAAATACTTGAAAAATTCAAGATTATCTGCTATAATTTTTAGAGTAAGGTATTTTTCTTACAGTAACAGTATATGCCTTATAAAAACAACTTATGAAATCTGCGCCTGTAGCTCAGCGGATAGAGCATCGGCCTCCGACGCCGTGTGCGATGGTTCGATTCCATTCAGGCGCTCCATATGCGTAAATATACAGAAAATATCGGGTTTACCATTGAGTAAACCCGATATTACTTTGACATAAAGCCATTATCGCTTGTTCAATAGTAGGGCGTGAGGAGCGCAGAACGCATCACCCTTGAACAAACTCTTGATTATGAATTCGATGGTGCCAAACTGCATGACTTCATTACCACAGACGATGTTGCTATTACTGAGAGAATCATGTGAATTAATTCATTGATTAAACACTTACATCAGAATAATTCTGCACACCTGATTCTGATTTAATTTTTGGGACGTCCTGCACGACAGGACGTCCCATTATCTTACTCTGAAATTAAACGACAGACTTATTAGAACCCGTCTTCACAAGATATGTGTGCGGATTTCCAAGCACAATTTTTACGCAAACAAGGCAAAAATACACAAGCATACTTGTGTATGGCAAGCATTCTTAAGGCAATACCGCACAAAGATTGTGCGGTAGATGTGCCAACAAATTTTTCGGCAGATTGCATAGAAACGACGCAGGAATACTGGCGTATTGCAAGGAGTTTCTGTGTAATATGACGGAAAATTCGTCAGCAGATACTGCGCAAAGCCGTCAGGCGTGCTTTGTGCGGTGTTGCCTTAACGCAGTATGCGAAAAAATTTGCTGGAAAGACGTGCGCATACGCTTGTGAAGACAGGTTCTTAATATGCCTTACCCCAATAAACCATATGTTTTGCAGGCTTTCCGCAGCACACACACTTATCTGAAATCTGTTCCTGATCAAAAGGAATACAACGTGAACCAACGCCTGTCTTTTCTTTTACTATGTCCTCGCAGGCCTCATCTCCGCACCACATTGCTTTTACAAAACCATCGCCCTTTTCCTCAAGAGTCTTTACAATTTCGTCCATAGTCTTGCATGCATATGTCTTATTTTCTCTGTTTTCAAGAGCTTTTTTATAAATGCCATCATGTACCTCGTCGAGCTTGTCAGCTACTGCTTTTGCAAATGTTTCAAGATTATTTTCAAGTGAAACTATTGTCTTTTCTCTGTTATGACGTGTTACAACAACACACTGTCCGTTTTCAATATCCTTAGGTCCAATTTCTATTCTTACCGGAACACCCTTCATTTCATATTCTGCAAACTTCCAGCCTGGTGAATTTTCGCTGTCATCAAGCTTTGCACGAATACCGCTTTCCCTGAGCTTTGCAAGAAGCTCGCCAGCCTTTTCTAAAACGCCGGCCTTATGCATTGCAACAGGAACAATAACTGCCTGAATCGGAGCAACCGCCGGCGGAAGAACAAGACCGTTGTCATCGCCATGAGTCATTATTATTGCGCCGATAAGACGTGTTGTAGATCCCCAGCTTGTCTGATAAGGATATACCTTTTTGTTTTCCTTGTCTGTATACTGTATATCAAACGCCTTTGCAAAGCCATCACCAAAATAGTGAGAAGTACCCGCCTGAAGCGCTTTTCCGTCATGCATAAGGGCCTCTATAGCATATGTTGCCTCAGCACCGGCAAACTTATCACTGTCAGTTTTTCTGCCCTTTACAACAGGCATTGCAAGATATTTTTCACAGAAATCGGCGTACACGTTGAGCATACGCTCTGTTTCTTCGATTGCCTCCTCTGCTGTCGCATGGATCGTATGTCCCTCCTGCCAGAGAAATTCTCTTGAACGCAGAAACGGACGTGTAGTCTTTTCCCATCTTACAACACTTACCCACTGATTATAAAGCTTAGGCAGATCACGATAAGAATGAATAATATTAGCATAATGCTCACAGAAAAGCGTTTCAGAAGTCGGACGTACACAAAGTCTGTCATCAAGCTTTTCATTTCCGCCATGAGTTACCCACGCAACCTCAGGCGCAAAACCTTCAACATGATCCTTTTCCTTCTGAAGAAGGCTTTCCGGAATAAACATCGGCATACATACGTTTTCATGCCCTGTTTCCTTGAACATTCCGTCAAGTATTCTCTGAATATTTTCCCAGATAGCATAACCGTAAGGACGAATTACCATGCAGCCCTTAACGCTTGTATACTCAAGAAGCTCAGCTTTCTTTACAATATCTGTATACCACTTGGCAAAATCCTCATCCATTGAAGTTATTGCCTCAACCATTTTTCCATTATTCTTAGCCATTTCCTACATCTCCATCATTTTTATTTGAATCGTCCGGTTCTTTTTCATTTTTTTCCCTGGGGGGAGCGTCATAAATGCTCTTCACCTTATATATGTCATCCTCTACCCTTTCGGGATTCTTCTTAAACAGCTTTGCAACAATTTTATCTACAAAGGCGGCAAGCTTCGGGGTCAGAATAGTTATAATAAATATTATAACGAATATTCCCAAAAACATCAGCAGAAATTTTATAAGATAACTGGCTGATAAAGTCATAACCGCAAACCTCCTTCTGAGTAAATTCACATAGATGTATTATACCATCTTTGAGAAACAATTTCAAGTAAAAATAAGGCAGTACCCGAAACGGATACTGCCTTAAATTGATCTGAACAGCCTTTAAATTACTTTGCCATTTCCTTGAGAGCCTTTGGTTCCTTTGGCTGGTGGCATCCATAGTAGGATGTTGAACCGCATGCCTTAACTGCTGTGTTCATTCCGAGCTTTGCTGCTGCTTCCATGATCTTCTTTGAAATTTTTTTCATTTTAAATTTCCGCCTTTCAATAGATATGTATATTTTTTCATCCGGGTCTCAGAAATTTTTCTGATGTTTCCCTTTGACAATTACATCATACCATAATTCTGACGGCTATTCAAACGTTTTGCACAAATGATTATTTATTTTCATAAATGGATTGCATTTACAGATTGTTCACAATTTATATACATTTCATTAATATTTCTTTAATGTTTTATTCATAAATGCTCCCTGTGTTCACAATTTGTTCATGGATTGTTAATAATATATCATTATATTTTACTGCTATATATGCTATAATATATGAAAGAAACTCAGTATTAAAGAACCGGGGTATAAATCTATGATAAATGTTGCCGTTTATGATAACAAAATTGAAAGCGCCGTTCTGATACGCAGCTGTATCGAAAGCTGTTTCAGACGGTATACACACGATTACGCTGCTGAAATATACACAAGCTGTGATGAGCTTATGCTTGACCATCATAAATTCAGCGCACTTTTTATAAGCACTGACTTCCTTGATCCGGAAATAATGCACATGACAAAATTTATTAAAAGTTCTCTTTCGGATTCGAGACTAATATTCATTTCCAACAATCCCCAAACGGCATATAAGGCGTTTTCCTGTCAGCCATTTGCATTCGTTAAAAGGTGTTCAATAGAGCCTGATCTTTCCGAGGCAGTTTCCTCCCTCTTTCATGAGCTGACCAGACGTGAAATGTCAGTTAATTTTAAAAGCGGCGATTCCACCATTGACATAAACATAAATGATATAGATTACTTTGAAACCTTCGGTCACACTATTGAAATCAATCTGGGGTATAAATCAGTACCTATAAGAGGAAGTCTCAAAGCTCTTGAAAGTCAGTTCCGACAATACGGTTTCCTGAGAATACACAAAAGCTATCTTGTAAACTGCCGGCACATTTACAAAATAAGCCGACAGACTGTAACGCTCAGCAATATGAAAACTCTTCCGGTCGGCAGAGGAAAGGCTGACGAGCTTCGTGCAGAACTTCATAAATATCTTTGTTTTTCAAGTCATTAGAGGTTTTTTATATGGATGAATACATAAATGTTATATGGCAAATCTTTGAAATTATCGCCATTATTGCTGAATGCAGCATCATTACCTTTTTTGTTACAAAAATGATTGGTTACAAAAGTCTAAGACATGGGGAATTATGGGGATTGCTTCTTTTTTCAGCATCATGCCTAAATAATATAGTTGTGTCAAAAATAAGCAACTCCAGTGTCTTCTCTGCAACATCGCAGATTGTGATCTGTATCATATTCAGTCTTATCTTCCTCAGAGGAAATATTCTGTATAAAATTTTTATTTCAATGGCGTCTGTTTTTATAATACTCCTTATAAATTCAGCTGTTCTGGCTTTATTCAGCTTATTTTTTAAAACATCAATATATCTGCTTATTTCCCGGTCGGGAACTTTAAGACTCGCAATTCTTATAACAACAAAAGTTCTGTATTTTATTGTTGTAGCAATTTTTGTAAGGTACAAGAGTCTCTGTAGAAGAATATCAGTCAAAAAAGAATGCATAATCGTCCTTTTTACTTCAGTTAATCTTCTCATTCTTGCAAACATTCTTTTCGCAACTATCACCAATAAAAAAAGTCCCGTACAGGCTTCAGTCGGCATTATCCTGCTTATGCTGACCGCATCATACCTTTTTACACATATCAGCAAAAGACTGCACAATTCACAGCCAAGCGAAATATTGCAGAAAATAGATATCCCTCAATTAATCGACCATAAAAAGGTAGAATTTTCAAAACAGGATCTGTCTCTCAACGTAAGCTGTAGCATCAGCTATGAACATTCCGGAAAGATTCAGGAAAATATATGTTTATTGATCTCCGCTGTTCTGGATGAGGTTATCAGCTCCTTTGACTACTGTAAATACACGCAGCAAATCGATTTTGAGATTTATATAACTGAAAAAAAAATCAGCATTATAGTCTCGCATTATTTAAAAAAACAATTTTTAATAGTTTTAAATGAAGGTCAAAAAATTCCTCAAAGAATTACGCCATTTCATCCGGACTATAACAAACAGATAAAGGGCTTTTTCAAATCCGGAACCTGCGTGATATACAGAAGTCTGACCGGATTAAAGGTAATAACAAATATATGGGTGAATGATTTACAGTTCTTTTCCTGAATCCGCTTCTGAAAAATATTCACGTCTTGCAGCTGACGCAAGATAAAGTGAACCACAGATAAGCACAGCACAGTTTTTCTCTCTGGCATCAGCAATTGCTTTTTGCAATGCAGTATGATAATCTGCCACCTCTGCTGAACACTTAAAAAACGTGCAAAGCTCCGCAGCGTCTATATTGTTTTCAATGAACCCGTCAGCACAGTATACATAATCCAATATCTCTGACAGTCTGGCAGCGGCATACTCCGCTGCCTTTCCTTTTACCATACCGGCAACCCCTATAATATTACAGCCAAGTGGCTTTATAACATTTACAAGTGAATCAATTCCGGCAATATTATGTCCGCCATCCGCTATTACAAGAGGATTTTTTCCTATCATTTCTATTCTGAGCTTTACTTTTGCCGCACAAAACCCGTTTCTGATATTATCGTCCGATATTTCAAAACCGTAATTTCTTATAAGCTCAATGCATTCTATGGCTGTAATCGCATTTGCAACCTGATGCTTTCCGCACATGCTTACAGTATATCGTCTGCCTTTATATACAAATTCGCTTCCGTATATATTTTCCTTTTCTATACTGCACTTTTCAGCGTCGGGTATAACAAGACGGCTTGAACACTCATCTGCTCTTTTGCGGACAACCTTTCGTACCTCCTCCGGATTATCTGCCGAAAGTACAACGGGACAGCCTCTTTTTATTATCCCAGCTTTGTGAACTGCTATTTCAGCAGCAGTATCCCCGAGAAGCTGTGTATGATCAAGCGAAACTGAGGTTATAACAGATACAGCCGGCGCTTCAATTACATTTGTTGCGTCAAGCAGTCCTCCTATACCGGTTTCAAGAAAAACTATCTGACAGTTTTCTTCCTTGAAGTAAATAAATGCAATTGAAAGCGTAATCTCAAACTGTGAGTAGCACTCATCTGAAACTGCACTTTTTACCTTTTCACATATTTCTTCAAGCCTTTTATCAGGAATATTTTCACCGTTTATCCGTATACGATCATTATAGCACTCCACAAAAGGAGATGTAAACTGACCAGTCCTGTATCCTGCCGCCATGGTGACAGACGACATATATTCAAGCACTGAGCCTTTTCCGTTAGTACCCGCTATATGAACAAAACGCTGTCCCTTCTGAGGATCTCCAAGCCTTTTTAACAATCCGGCTATTCTTGAAAGGTCAGTAACCTTTTTTCCGGTATGGCTGAAGCTTCTGATATATTCAACTGCATTAAATGACATTTATTCCAACTCGATTCTTTATTTTTGCCGGCATATTCACAGCCGACTCTTTTTTCAACATTATATCACCAATTTTTTATTTTGTCTATATCGCTTTATTGTCACCCAACAAAAAAAATACAGTTGACAATGTGGACACAATGTGATATAATCATAAACGGAAAAATTATGGGATAACGAATATATTCGGGCATCCCTGCACTTTATGGAGGAAAAAATGGAAAAAACAAAAACAAGAGCGTCATCAAGAACGCTGAACATGGTGCTTTGCGCAATGTTTGCCGCATTGATAACTGTAGGTGCATTCATTAAAATACCAATACCATATGTTCCGGTTACATTGCAGCTTTTCTTTACAACCCTTGCAGGACTTCTTCTCGGTCCTAAGTGGGGCGCTGCAAGCTCACTGCTTTATATGATAACCGGACTTGTCGGTATTCCTATTTTCACAGGCGGTGGCGGAATCGGATATATTTTCAAGCCAAGCTTCGGATACATAATAGGATTTGTTTTCGGCTCATTCCTGACAGGATTTATTTCGTCAAGAGGTGAAAAACAGACATATCTCAGAAATCTTATCGCAGCACTTTCGGGAGTTCTTGTTGTTTATGCATTCGGTGTAATTTATTATTACATGATAAGCAATTTTTATCTTAATACCGGAGCAACAGTAAAGACAGTATTTTTATACTGCTTCCTGCTTCTGATACCTGGCGATATTGCATTCAGTTTTCTGGCAGCATTTCTGTCACAAAGACTTTCACCGGTAATGAAAAAACTCTTGAACCGTTAAAGAAAAACCGTTCTCAGGGACATTTCTCTGAGAACGGTTTATTCAAAATTTGTGTTAATATGGTACAAGCTCACATCTGTCCCTTGACTTTGGCAAGCGCTCCTTTTTCAAGCCTTGAAACCTGAGCCTGAGAAATGCCTATTTCCTCTGCGACTTCCACCTGCGTTCTGCCCTGGAAAAAGCGAAGGTACAGGATATTCTTCTCTCTTGGCTGAAGAGCTTTTATTGCGTCACGCAGCGACAGCTCATCAAACCAGCTTTCAACATCATTTTTATCGCTTATCTGATCAAGCACATAAAGCGTATCGCCGGAATCCGAATAAACCGGCTCATAAAGCGATATTGGCTCACTGACGCTTTCAAGCGCCATTACGACATCGCATTTTTCAGCACCAACTTCTTTTGCAACTTCTTCTATCGTAGGTTCCTTCTGATTCTGTGCTATAAGCCTTTCCTTTGCCTGCATCGCCTTATACGCAAGATCCCGCATTGAACGGCTAACCTTGATATGGCTGAAATCCCGCAGAAACCTCCTCAGCTCCCCTGCAATCATCGGAACGCAGTAGGTTGAAAAGCGAACTTCCTTTGAAAGGTCAAAATTGTTGATAGCCTTTATGAGTCCGACAACTCCTATCTGAAAAAGATCATCAACGTCCTCTCCCCTGTTGGTGAATCGCTGAATAACGCTTAACACAAGGCGCAGATTCCCGTTAACAAGCTTGTCCTTTGCTTCCTTGCTTCCGGTTTCCTGAATTTCCTTCAGAAGTGCAATTTTTTCACTTTCCTTTAAGACTGTCAGCTTGGATGTATTAATTCCTGATATAACCACTTTGTTATAGGCCATAGTCAACACCTCACAATAAGAGCCTGATAAACAGACCTCAGAACCCGTCGCATTTATTTGTGGATGGGTCTTAAAGCAACACCGCACAATCTTTGTGCGGTATTTTCATTAATTTTCTCATTGTAATTATTGACATTGTGCTGCCTTTTCATGCATTGAAAACTAATTTATTTTTCAGGATAATGAAAATTTATAAAGAGTGTCTAACGATTGTTAAAGTAAAATTATGTCCGCCGAACGGCGAAATAAAAGTTTCGCCAGCCTTTTCAAAGGCTGTAGGTTTCCAAAGAGCAAAGCCCTTGGTCATCCTTCACAGAGGACGAAATCCCCAGCCTTAGAAGCGCTCCGCAAAGGGTGAATTGAAAATCTTTGATTTTCAAGAGGGGACGCCCTGCAAGAGAGAGCGTCCCCTAAATGATTTTAAAATTAACCTTATCAATATATTTCCACCGGCACTATATCTACATTTTCTCCATTTCCGTTTTAAGTCGCTTTATAATTTTCTTCTCAAGCCTTGATATATAGGACTGTGAAATCCCTATCAGCTCGGCTACTTCCTTTTGTGTCTTTTCCTTTCCGTCAAGAAGCCCGAATCTCATCTGCATGATCTGTTTTTCTCTTCCGCCAAGCGATTCAACCGCTTCTCTCAGCATGTCCTTTTCCGCCTCGCTCTCTATTCCACGATTTACAATATCCTCGTCAGTTCCCAGTATGTCGGAAAGAAGAAGCTCATTTCCGTCCCAGTCTATATTTAATGGTTCGTCTATTGATATTTCATTTTTACGCT
The DNA here is from genome assembly GCA_934463345.1 of uncultured Oscillospiraceae bacterium. Taxonomy (GTDB): domain Bacteria; phylum Bacillota; class Clostridia; order Oscillospirales; family Ruminococcaceae; genus Porcipelethomonas. The sequence goes on from CAKSJL010000009.1 coordinate 27,643, forward strand.
GTGACGATTTCCTTAAAAACATGAGTATCTCATTTTCAATGCACCGTGAAGCATACGTTGCAAGCTTTATGTTCCTGTCCGGACGGAACGTATTTACAGCCTTTATAAGACCTATCGTACCAATAGATATAAGATCTTCAACCCCCACGCCTGATGACTCAAATTTCTTTGCAATATAAACTACAAGCCTGAGATTATGTACAATTAAAGTCTCCTTTGCTCTTCTGCAGTTTTTCTCCAGCTGCCCGAATGCCTTTGCCTCTTCCTCTTTTGTCAGAGGCGGCGGAAGGGTGTCAGAGCCGTTTATATAAAAAACACTGTCTGAGCTTTTCCTCCTGCTTTCTATCAGTCTGCAAAATCTTTGAAATATTTTTATTAACCGATTCATTTGATAACAGTTCCTTTCTTTCTTTTAGGACAATGCCGCTAAAAATCCATGCACATCCTTTTTGTGCATGAATCTGAATTTTCAGCAATATCATGTAGTGTTAGAACCCGTCTTAACAAGATATGTGTACGTCTTTCCAAGCACAATTTTTAACGCAGTTATGGGAAAAAATTTGCTGAAAAGACGTGCGCATACGCTTGTAAGGACAGGTTCTTATATATTTGCCGCTATCTATAACAGCAGACTTTTCGGATTGAAAATCGCCGGTGTATCCATAACCGGATTTATTCCGATCATGGCTTCAGCGCTTCTAATTTTTCCTGTTTCCTCATCAGTTATAACAACCTCATCCGGAGAAAAAACTGCAATCATTCCGCAGTTTCCGATAGTTGAATATGGTATAAAGCGTATCCTGTTTTCCGTGTACAGCAGCTCGGCATTCTCAGGTACAGGATCTGCCGCAAGATTTATAAGTAAATCTGTATCCTCACGCCGGCATATTATAACCGGATTGCCGCTGAATATATCAACAAGTGAGTTTCCGGTATCGGCAAGAGCCTTTACAGAAACTGTGTTTTTTCCTTTTCTAATAGTTACTATGTACTTTCCTGAGCTGCCGCTGTTTTTATCCATAAGCCGGCGCATAAGCGAAACTGCCAGATATGCCGCTGCGGTAAAAATCACAAGGCTGAGAAGCGAAAAATCAATGTAAAAGAAAGTATTTCCGAATGTCATAAAACCTGGTCTGAAAACCATATAAAGCAGCAGTATAACTCCGCAGAAAATAAAATTCACAAGATAGAAATAAAAAACAAGTTTTAAAAGCTGTCTTTTGTCTCCGATGCCGAATGCCGCAGCCACTATAATAACAGCAGCGGCAAGCTTTATTGAAAGAGGTATCAGAAAGTTCATTTTCGGCATAAAGATTGTCAGTGAAAAAAGACTTCCGATAACTGACGCTATAATACACCTTGAAAGCCTGATCGGCGTATGTGTAAGTTTGGCAGAAGCCTTCAGAAGAAAGAAGTTCACATAAATATTAAGTATTATAAGAACATCAACATAAATTGTTTTCATAATGCCCCCTGTCTGAGTTATATTATAATACCATTTGTATAAAAATTTTGTCGATAGGAGCGCAGATATATTTTTTGTATGTCTGTACAAAATCCCTCCTGACTGTCATTTTTCCTTTTGCTACAGCATAACTATTGTCATGAAATAATAAAAACCTATCTTCACAAGCGTATGCGCACGTCTTTCCAGCAAATTTTTTCGCATAACTGCATTAAAAATGCCCGCCATACACAAGTATGCCTGCGCATTTTTTGCCTTTTGTGCTTGGAAATCTGCACACATATCTTGTGAAGACGGGTTCTAAAAAGCATGTCCGTACAGATTTTCTCTATACGAACATGCAGTGGATAAGGAGAATAATAAAATGGAAGAAATCATGTCATCAAATACTGAAGAAAAACAGGATGAGCAATGTACTGATAATTCACCAGTTGATCTGATTGAAATGGTGAGAGCAAAACACGAGGACAGCAGGGTAAAAACAGAAAATATAAGCGATGTACTGGTAATGCAGATAATATTGTGTGTTCTGCTCCTGATAATTATAACCATTTCAAACATACTTTTTCCGGAGTTTACTGATGACTTTGCTGCACGTTTCCGCAGGATGACTTCGGGAGATACGGAAGAATTCTTCAAAGACGCTGTAAGCAAGGTCATAAATATAATAAATGGTTAAGCTGCGGATTCATGGTTTCAGCTTGGTAGTTACATTCGGATTTTTATTTATAGTATGCCTTCTTTCAGTGACAGACTCCTCAGCTGTAGGCTTTACTGCTGCGGCTGCCTGCATTATTCATGAGCTTGGACACTGCTTCTGTGCCGTCATAAGCAATATAAGGATAAAAGGAATTGTTTTCTGGGCAGGAGGAATAAAAATGCAGGCGGAAAGCCGTCTTGTGTCATTCAGATCCGAGCTTGCCGTATTGCTTTCCGGCCCGATTTTCAACATTCTGTTTTCAGCAATATTTTACTTTGCAGGTCTGAAAGAAGCTTCTGCTGTAAACCTTATACTTGCACTTTTCAATCTTCTGCCGTATTCCTCGCTTGACGGCGGCTGTATAATAGCTGTACTTCTTTCAGGACACGATATTTCAGCCACATTACAAAAGTGGATATCAACTTTCTTTGGAATTGCGGTACTTGCAATTATGGCGGCTACAGGCAGCATAAACCCAAGTGCTGCTGCAACCATAATACTGCTTACAGCAGACGAGTTTACCGGAAAAAGTGAAGCCTTTCATATTTAAGGCAACACCGCACAATCTTTGTGCAGTATTGCCTTAAGCAATAACGATACCGCTTTCTTGAACTGTTCTCATGCATTTCCATAAATATCCGTAATTCTTTCTGCTATCTCACGAAATACCGGCGCTGCACAGTCATTTCCATATCCTCCGTCCTCACATATAACAGTAACTGCATATTTAGGAGATGAAAGCGGAAAAAATCCGGTTATCCAGCCATGGCATTTTTCCTCGCCTGACTCATCAAAGCAGCCTGTTTGTGCAGTTGAGGTTTTTCCTGCCGCATGAGTGTTTGACGGTCTTGCATTGGAGTTTTCATTTTTGTCAACTGCCGCAATCATAAGATCCTGAAGTCTGAATGCAGTCTGACGGTCAAATACCTCAGTGTATTTTACGCTCTCCTCATTAACAATGCTCTCTCCGTCATTGCTTATCCCTTTTACAAGTCTTGGGACAAACAGTTTTCCCTCATTTGCAATTGCTGCAGTAAATGCGCATACCTGAACCGGCGATGCTGTAAGTTTTCCCTGTCCGAACGACATATTAGCCTTTTCAGCCGGAAGCTCCAGATCCTCCTCGGTTTGGAGCGTTCCGCCGGAAGCTGTTATTCCTGTGGCAAGGCATATACTTCTTCCGAATCCCATCCTCCGGGCAGTTTCAAGCATAATTGTGTTGTCAATATGCTGTGAAAGCGCCACAAAATACGGATTACAGGACTCGGCAATTGCTCCGGTCATATCAAGAACCCCATGACCACTGAGATCATGACAGTTAAACGGCTGTCCGCCAACCTCTGCTGTACCTGTGCAGCAGTAGGAAAAACTTTCATCAAGTCCCTGTTCAAACGCCGAAAGCGATGTAACAAGTTTAAAAATTGAACCCACACTGTATGCATAAAGACAGCGGTTTATAAGCGGTGAATTCTCATTGTTTACTGCATCTGAAAGCCTTGAAATACTGTACGACGGAAAACTTGCCATTCCCAGTATATCTCCTGTTCTGACATCCATAACGACAACTGCGCCTTTTTTGATTTTTTTTCCGGCAAGCTCGCATATTGCCTGTACATATTTGTCAAGCGTCAGCACAACCCCCGGCTTCATTTCTTCACAGCGGTTCACTTCCTTTTCCAGCCCCTCCATTACGCCACCTCTGCCGTCAACGTTATAGGTAACTGAATTTTCAGCAGAATTACCTCTCAGGAATTCATCATAGGCAATCTCTATTCCGGAAACGCCTCCGCTTTCGTCCGTATAGCCTATAACATGCTGTGCAAGCTGATTTTCACGATTTCTGACGGGAACTTCAAAAACAGTTATATCATTACATTTAAAATCAGCTTTCTTAACTTCGCATACAAAAGGTTTTCCGTATATCAGTGCCGAGTGATAGCTTTCAAGATCGCATACATAAGGAAGTATTTCCTCAGCAGCCTCAGCCGTCGGATTTACAGCTGCGTAAAATGCAGTCGTATCATTTACAAGTTTATTGTAATTTCTGTCATATATATTAGCACATGTATGCCCGACCTTTAATGTATATTTTCCCTGACTTACCGCAGCAAGATGATAGTCAGGATTTCTTACAATCGCATATATTCTCATGTAAAGCAGCGAAAAGGCAAAAAGAAAAACGCACCCCAGCGCCGTAATACGTCTGTACATAAAAAACACCTCCTGCAAGTATTATTTACATGCAGGAGGCTTTTTTATTCAGAATATTTACAATACCTCATATATTATCTCATATATTATCAAGTATAACTGTAAAAGGTCCGTCATTTAAAAGCTCGACCTTCATATCTGCTCCGAAAACACCCTTTTCAACGACCGGTATATACTTCTTACATTCACTGACAAAGTACTCATAAAGTCTTTCTGCCACTTCCGGCTTTCCTGCCTGAATAAAGTTCGGTCTGTTGCCCTTGCGGCAGTCCGCATAAAGTGTAAACTGCGAAACGACCAGAAGTGAACCGTCAACATCAGAAAGCGAAAGATTTATTTTATCGTTTTCATCTGAGAAGATCCTCAGATTCACAATCTTTTTCACCAGTCTGACAGCGTCCTCCTCGGTGTCGCTCTGCCCTACTCCAAGCAGCACAAGAAATCCGTTTCCTATTCTGCCCTTTATTTCACCGTCAACTGTTACTGATGCATGAGTAACTCTCTGTACAACCGCTTTCATAAATCACTTTATCTCCCATAATATTTTTCCTATGCTGTCGTGTATAGCGATATCCGCCGCAGAATCGACCGGTGTTTCCGTTTTGTTTATCAGCACAAGAATGCAGCTTCTTTTTCTGTATCTTATAAGTCCTGCCGCCGGATAAACATTGAGCGACGTTCCGCCGATAATCAGCATATCTGCATTTTCTATAGCGCTGACAGCGCCGTTTACTGTTGCGTCATCAAGTCCCTCCTGATAAAGCACGACATCCGGCTTTACAATTCCTCCGCAACTGCACCTTGGTATGCCATCTGTATTTCTGATAAACTCATCATCATAAAATTTACGACACTTCATGCAGTAATTTCTCTTGACGCTTCCATGCAGCTCGTAAACATTTCTGCTGCCTGCCGCCTGATGAAGTCCGTCTATATTCTGAGTTATGACTGCATAAAGTCTCCCCTGAGCCTCAAACTGCGCAAGCTTTATATGCGCCTTGTTCGGCTTTGCATCATGACACAGCATTTTTTCACGATAAAATTTATAAAACTCCTCAGTATGCGACATAAAAAAGTCATGGCTTAAAATTGTTTCCGGAGGGTAATCATATTTCTGATTGTAAAGTCCGTCAACGCTTCTGAAATCTGGTATTCCGCTTTCAGTTGACACGCCTGCGCCGCCGAAAAAAACTATATTGGAACTTTGGTCAAATGCTTCCTGTAATGTCATTTCAATCATTCGCTTTCTTCTTCATCAAGTATAAACCGCCAAGGCTTTGCAGCCCATTCCTCACCGGCATAGTCTATACCGACACGCTTATCCGTCCTTATCTTAAAACGCTTTCCATCGTCCTCAATCCATATGCGCTGATTACCACAGAAGCTCTCGCCGTTAAACGACTTGTCAACTCCAAGACGTTTTGTAAGCTTTGCAGGACCGCCGAATCCCTCACCGGCTCTGAAAAGCACTCCCTGCGGCTGTCCGGCTTCCCCGCTGATAACGTTCATGAGCCAGTGCATACCATAGCAGAGATAAACATATATTACTCCACTTTCACGATAGAGAATTTCCGTTCTCGGAGTTCTCCCCTTTGAAGCGTGACACGCCTTATCCTCAGTTCCTCTGTACGCTTCCGTTTCAGTTATCCTGACCCTGATTTCATCACCATTTTCAAGCTGCCTGACAAGAATTTTTCCTACAAGTGCCGGTGCAAGCTCAAGACAGTCCCTGTGAAAGAATTCACTGCTCAGTATCATTTTTTCAGCCTTTCTGCAAGCTCTGCGTCCGGATTTACATACAAGGTTTTATTATTCGTAAAGATAACCATTCCCGGCTTTGCACCGGCAGGTTTCTTCACAAATTTGTTAAGACAGTAATCCACTGGTACCTGAACGGAATCCTTTGCTTTGCTGTTGAGAGCCGCAATAACCGCAGCTTCATAGAGCGTTGTTTCCGGAGGAGTTGTTCCGTCAGTACAGATTATAACATGAGAACCTGCTATATTATGCGTGTGAAGCCATATATCCGTCTTGACAGCAGTTTTAAGAGTAAGCTTGTCATTCTGCTTATTGTTTCTTCCGGCTAGAATCAGATATCCGTCACTTGAAACATATTCAATATGCGGCTGAGCCTTAGGCGGTTTTCCCTTCAGCTTTACGGCTCTTATATAACCCTGCTCAGCAAGTTCCATTCTCAGCTCATTTACCTCATTTTCACTGTCTGCCCTTGTAAGAGCGTCAAAAACACTGTCAATATACTCAAGCTCCTCCTCGCCCAGCTTTATCTGCTGTGCAAGCTTTTTTTCAGCGGTAAGCGATTTACGGTACGATAAATAATATTTCTGGGCATTCTGAGACGGTGTAAGCCTTGTATCAAGCTTTATTTGAATTTCAGGACAGCTTTCATCATAAAAATTTTCAAGTCTTACTGACGAATCGCCCTTATTTATTCTGTAAATATTAGCAGAAAGCAAGTCTCCCATAAGCTTCATTTCGCTTTTCTTATCACATTCTTTAAGCTCCTCACGCTGATTTGCAAGCCTTTTGGTTATTCTTTCAGAAGTATTTACAAGAAGCCGGAAAAGGTCATTTGCCCTCTGTTTCAGTCTTGACGCTCTGTCACGCTGAGCATAGAAGTAATCCAGAAGTCCGCTTGCGGAATCAAGTTCCCTGGTAACCATAAGCGCACCGTACTGCGAAAGCTTGATAAACGAAAAGTCCTTTAAAAGTCCGTCACGATTTGAAACAACCGTATAACAGCAGTTCCCGCTTAAAAGCTGCTGCTTAGCCTGTATAACCGCAAAAACAAGCCTGTCTCTGACATTATCATCAAGCTCATCTGTGCGTAGCTCTGCTCCTCTTGTGGCATAGTATGCCCATTCCCTCGCAAGAACCGGTGAAACGCCCTCAAAAACGCTTATAATCCCTTTTGAAAGCTCTCCCGGCTTCATTCTGTCAAATGCACTGCGTATCTGTTCTTCATCGCTGTCAATAAACGAGATACGGTCGCCTCTCGGAGGCATTTCATATTTCACTCCCGGAAGAACAAGGCGCTCCCTCGACATATCCTCATCAACTCTTCTGATGCTGTCAATAACTCTTCCGTCATTGTTTATAACAATAAGATTTGAGTATTTTCCCATTATTTCACATGCAAGCGTTATTGTCACAGGGTCACCAAATTCATTTGTACAGTTAAAATCAAGGAAAAGTATTCTTTCAAGACCATCCTGTCTTATTTCACTGAGCTTTCCGCCGCACAGATGCTTTCTGAGCAGCATGCAGAACATAGGAGGCTTCTGAGGATTATCCGGCTGAATATCCGTAATATTTACTCTCGCACTGCTGGCTGACGCTGATACAAGCAGTCTGAAAACTCCGCTGAATGTACGCAGGGATATGATTATTTCATCCCTTGATGGCTGGTATATCTTATCAACTCTTCCGCCCTTCAATATTTCAAGCTCATTTTTTACAGCGTATAAAAAAGCTCCGTCAAGTGCCATTGGTTACTCCTTTGTTTTTGTAGACAAGTATTTTGAATTCTATTGTTGTTTCAAGGCTCTCAAGATTTTCAAGCTTTGCCTTGTCCTGTGGTTTTGTGTTATAATAATACGGCGTCATTGTAAAAAGATTCTGTATATCCTCATTTGTCCGAAGATATATTTTCTCTGCCGGAACATCGCATGCTTCAACAAGCTCAAAACCGTCAAGTTTATAATCCTTTACCTGATTTTCATATGGCTTTTCATATATAACTGATTTAAGCTCCCAGAGATGTCTTTTATCAGGAATTACCATAAAAAACAGTCCCCCGGCTTTTAAAACTCTTGAAAACTCCTCAAGGCACAATGGAGAAAAAACTGACAGCAATACGTCGGCGCTGTTATCAGCAAAAGGAAGATGAAAAACGCTTGCCGCAGCAAATTCAATGCTTTTACAGCTTTTTGCCGCAAGGTCAGCTGCACTCTTTGAAATATCAACTCCTCCGATTACTGCACAATCGCCTCCGGACTCAAAAGACTCCGCAAGCTTCTGGGTATAATAACCTTCCCCGCAGCCTGCATCAATTATAAACGGCGATTCTGGTGCAAATCTTTTTACAGTACCGCAAAGACTGTCAGCCAGAGTACTGTAATACCCTTTGTTTAAAAAGTCACGCCTTGCCCTTACCATTAGCTTATTGTCACCCGGAAGCTTTGAATGCATTTTATCAGAGGTCAGCAGATTTACATATCCGCTTTTTGCACTGTCAAAGCAATGGTTCCTGCCGCAACGGTAGGTTTTCCCGTCGCTATAAAGCTCACCGCCGCAGACCGGACAGGAAAAAACACTTTTAAACATATTCAACAGGATCACCGTTCTTTTCTGACATAACAAACTCTATTTCCGGAAAGTCTGCTGAAAGCATGCGGCAGAGCGTAAACATACCAGGATTTTCAGTATGATAATGTCCGCAGTCAAACACTGCTATTCCGAGTCTTTGCGCCAGAAGCCATTTATCATGGTGTATCTCAGCAGTTACATAGCCATCTGCACCCACTTCCTTTGCCTTTGCAACAAAGTCACCGCCGCTTCCTGTACAAACCGCAAGCTTCCTGATCGGCATTTCAGTGTTGTTGAATTTCAGCGAGTTACAGCCAAGCGCATCTCTCAGTTTGAATGCCATTTCTGCCGGCGTATATTCCCTGTCGGCAATGCAAAATGCACCGAATCCAACCGGCTTTTCTCCTCCACAGACAGTTTCCAGCAGACCGTCAGTTTTTTCAAAGCCAAGCATATTTATAATAGTATCATTCATTCCGCCTTCTGCCATGTCCCATGGAGTATGTACGCATATTGCTGATATGCCATTTTTGAGAAGTCTGAAGGACGGTTCGTCATCTTTCAGCGTTTTAAGCGGATGAAATATGACCGGATGATGAGAAATAACAAGCTCTGCACCGATGTCCGCTGCTTCATCGGCAACCTCTTCCGTAATATCAAGTGTTACCAGAACCCTGCTCACACGTTTTTCTCTTGAACCGACTATCAGACCGGAATTATCCCAGCCGGACTGTGAAGCAAATGGCGCTATGTTGTCTATGTAATCATATATTTCAGATATTGTATTCATTTTCCCCTCCAGAATGTGTCTGAGCTTTTCTGCTGATCTGATAAAAAGCTCAGCTTCCCCGTTTTTGCCTGCTTTTGAAAGTCCGAGCGCAATATTTCCGATTTTGTCATACTGCTTCAAAACGTACGCTCTGCCATCATCGGATCTGTAATCAATTTTTCCGATATTTTCGGCAATAAAGCCAATATTGAAGCGATTGCCTGTATAAACTGCATTTATAACGGTATACACGAACCGCTCATGCTTTACAGCCCTTTCAGCCTTTATATCAAAGCCGTTTCTATAAAGCCATCTTCTCAGGTAAGCTGCTCTCGTCATAGGCTGAAGCACAAGATTCACATTTTTCCGCAGCCATTCTGCCTTTGAAAGGATTTCACAGATCGTTTCTCCGCCCATTCCGGCAATAACAACATCGCTTATATTCTCAGGACTGATTCCCTCAAGTCCGTCAGTTTGTACAAGTCTTATTCTGTCACCTAGTCCGTATTTTTCAACAGTCTGCTGTGCATATTTAAGCGGTCCTTCGTTTATATCTCCTGCAACAGCACCGCTGCACATATTATTCAGTACAAGATATGCAGGAAGATAAGCATGATCTGTTCCGACATCGCATACGATTCCTTTTCCGGAAATAAATTCTGAACATGCTTCAAGTCGTTTATCAAGTGTTACCATAAATGTTCCTTTATATTCAGAAAACCCGCCTTTACAAGAATCTGCACACATTTTTCCGCATAATTATGCCCGAAAATATGCAAGCACTTCTTGCAAAGACAGGTTCTGATTATTTTTCAGCAAAATACTTATTAAGCTTTTCTACAAGCTCGTCCGCATCTGTTCCATGAACCTCACACGCTTCAGCGATCGTTTCGCCTCTTGATGCCGGACAGCCAAGGCAGTGCATTCCCATTTCAAGAAAGAATGGCGCAGCGTCGAAGTCCTTATCAAGAATGTCGCCGATAATTGTGTTTTTATTTACCTGATAATCCATATTCTTTTACCTCCGTCTGATTGGTAATGCCTTTCATAGCAATACCCTTATTCTTAACTATAAGTTATAATTTTATACATTGCAAAAGCAAAATGCAGCCGAAACGGCTGCATTAAGTTTTTTATTAAGGCAATACAGCCGTTAATTTTAGATGCTGTGCAAAGCCGTCAGGCGTGCTTTGTGCGGTGCTGCCTTAAATGTGTGCTTGTATTATGCTTCTTCCTTCATCTTCGCAAAGCACTCGCTGCAATATACTGCACGATCTTCTCTTGGCTTGAAAGGAACCTTGGCTTCGCCACCGCATGATGCGCATGTAGCTGTGAACATTTCTCTTTCAGTTCTTGAAGAGTTCTTTCTTGCGTCTCTGCATGACTTGCATCTCTGTGGTTCATTTACAAAGCCTTTTTCAGCATAAAATTCCTGCTCACCAGCTGTGAACACAAACTCATTTCCGCATTCCTTGCATACTAATGTCTTATCTTCGTACATTTCCTTTTACCTCGCTTGTAGTATTTGACCCTGTCTTAATGCACGGTCACCTTTTTGATTAATAGAACTAAAAACTGCCTTGACCGATAAACATATCAAACGACCGTTGTCAAATTTTCAGACCGTTCGTTAAAAACATCTGACACACGCTTAAGAAATGTATAAGATCTTACTGCAATAATATGATTTTTAATTATTGCAGATAAAAACAGATTCATTCTATATATTGTAAAAATTGTTTTTTACAATATATTAATAGTATACGAAAAAAAGAGTTTTGTCAAGTTTTTTTTTCAAAAAATCAACAATGCTTCAAGAATTGTAACTTTTTACAATTTCCGACCTCTGATTTATTGTATTTTGACCAATTAAATCTGGGAATATTTGCTTCTTCCCTGTAAAAAAATATCTCCGCCGGAGCAATCGTCCGCAACTATCAGAGGAAAATCTTCTATGTAAAGTCTTTTTACAGATTCACATCCCAGATCCTCAAATGCTATTACCTCACATTTTTTTATACAGTGAGCTGCAAGAGCTCCTGCACCTCCGACAGCGCAAAGGTAAACCGCCCTGTTTCTTACAACTGCTTCTCTGACCTCTCTGCTGCGCTCGCCCTTGCCGATCATTGCACAAAGTCCGAGATCGAGCAGCTCGGGAGCAAACTTATCCATTCTTCCTGAGGTTGTCGGACCGCACGAACCAATAGGCTTGTCTGCTGGCGCAGGAGTCGGACCGGCATAGTATATAACCGCATCCCTGATCTCATACGGCAGTGGTTTCCCCTCGTCTATAAGCGCCTTGATTCTTTTGTGGGCAGCGTCTCTTGACGTATAGACTGTGCCGGAAAGCAGAATCTTGTCACCGGCTCTGAGCTTCGGTGCATACTCCCTGAGATTCTCAACATTTATTTTTAAAGTTTCAGACATTTAAATCATTTCCCTTACATATCTTTTTCGGCTTCAGCAGCCAGTTTTGCAAGATCACCCAGGTCAAATCCAAGTCCTGCGTTCTGCTTTGGAACAACTGGTTCTTCATCATCGTCCCTTATCGGATCTATTGCAAATGAGCTTAAAATATCATCTATCTCCGCTTCTGAATCCTTTGACGGAATATTTTCCACAGGCTCACCCGAAACGTCCTCAAGAACGCTGTCGTCAAGATTTTCTGCGTCAACTTCCTCTACGTCCGGCATGGATATATACGGCATTCCGTCATCTTCCGCAGGAGCGCTGTAGCTGTACGCTGAATAAATCGGTTCTTCAATTTTGGTTTCCGTTACCGTCTCCGGCTGAAATACGCTCTCCGCTGACTTCACAGCCTTGTCAAGCTCTGAGCCTTCCTCCACAAAACTGCCAATATTATCCGAAAGATTGCTTTTTGCGTACTCAATTGCATCTGTAAGCCTTTTTGAGGCAGCTTCAACATTTTCAACTGCTGTCGTGCATTTCTTGCAAAGCATATCCGCTTCGGTGCTGAAAAGAGACCTGAGCCTTCTTACTGCGTCAACAGCCGACTTCGTATCCTTTCTTGCGTCCTCTTCAATTTCAGCCGCCTTTAGTGCAGCATCAGTATTAACCTTTTCTGCATTTGCATTTGCTTCATTTACAAGTGAATCCGCCTTTGCCTTAGCGTCCCTTACAAGTTTATCCGCAGCCATTCTTGCCTCAACGACTATTTTCTTTGCTGTAGCCTGTGCCTCAGAGAAAAGCGCTCCCATATCAAAATCACTGCTAAATCC
>CAKSJL010000010.1 GCA_934463345.1 uncultured Oscillospiraceae bacterium
CGTCCGCTTACTCCGGAATAGTATGCTTTAATGGCGGCTTGCCTGATTTCCTCAGGATAAGCAACCTTTTTCGGATTAATTGTATATCGAATTCCACAAACCTTACACTTACATCTCTGTGTTCCTGAATCGTTATAGCCTGCTTTAACTTGTTGCTCGGTCCTTCCGCATTTTGGACACCTTTTATTTTCATCTATTGTTGCTTTTCTCATTTGACTTCTACCTTTCTTCTTTTCTTTTTATTATAACATAATGTCCCTCAATTGTCCACTCCCCAGAAGCATGATGCCAGAAATATTATTTCTCACAATTAGGCAGAACGCCAGTCGTTACAATTAAAACAACCGGCGCTCAATCTTATATTTACTGTTTAGCTCTGTTCTTTGCTCTCTGAGTATTGCTCAGAATTCTCTTTCTGATTCTGATGTTCTCAGGCGTTACCTCAAGAAGCTCATCATCAGCCAGGAATTCAAGGCTGTCCTCAAGGCTGAGTCTTCTCGGCGGAACAAGCCTTAAAGCGTCGTCAGAACCGCTTGCACGAGTGTTTGTAAGGTGCTTCTTCTTGCATACATTTACAACAAGATCTTCTGTCTTTGGTGATGCTCCGACAATCATGCCCTCATAAACCGGTGTGCCTGCGCCGATAAACAGCTGTCCTCTTTCCTGCGCATTATACAGACCGTAAGTTACAGCCTCACCTGTTTCAAAGGAAACGAGCGAACCTGTGTTTCTTCTCGGAATCTCGCCCTTGTATGGCTGATAACCGTCAAAAACGCTTGACATAATTCCCTCGCCCTTTGTATCCGTCAGAAAATCGCTTTTATAGCCGAAAAGTCCTCTTGACGGAATAAGGAATTCTATCTTCATTCTTGCGCCTTGCGGATGCATTTCAACAAGCTCTGCTTTTCTTGTACCCATCTTTTCCATTACAGAACCAACGCAGTCCTCCGGAACATCTATAACAAGTCTTTCAACAGGCTCCAGCTTCTTTCCACGCTCATCTTCCTTGAAAAGTACTCTCGGAGTTGAAACAGAAAGCTCATATCCCTCTCTTCTCATATTTTCAATAAGGATCGAAAGGTGCATTTCACCTCTTCCGGCAACTCTGAACGAATCTGTATTTTCGGTTTCCTCGACACGAAGCGAAACATCTCTCAGCGTTTCTTTGAAAAGACGTTCTCTTAACTGACGTGAAGTGACAAACTTGCCCTCTCTTCCGGCAAACGGAGAATCATTTACTGAGAAAGTCATTTCAACAGTAGGTTCACTGATTTTTGTAAATGCAACAGCCTCAACGCATTCCGGATCGCAGATCGTATCACCAATAGTGATTCCCTCAATACCGCTTACCCAGACAATATCTCCAACCTTGGCTGTTTCTGTCGGAACTCTCTGAAGTCCCTCGATCTGAAGCAGTGAAACAAGTTTTGCATTTGTCACCTTTTTGTCCGGATGCTGATGATTGCAGACGGAAACATTCTGATTGACCTTTACAGAGCCTCTCTCAATTCTTCCGATACCAATTCTGCCGACATACTCATTATAGTCAATAGAGGATATAAGCATCTGAAACGGTCCCTCTTCATCGCCCTTAGGAGGTTCAATATAATTTATAATCGTATCAAAAAGCGGAATAAGATCCTTTCCTTCCTCATACTGACTGAGCGAAGCAGTACCGGCTCTTCCCGAACAGAAAAGAATCGGACTTTCAAGCTGTTCTTCATTTGCGTCAAGGTCGAGGAGAAGTTCCAGAACCTCATCGCCGATTTCGTCAAGACGTGCGTCGGGACGGTCGATCTTATTTACAACAATAATTATCTTGTGATTCATTTCAAGTGCTTTTGAAAGCACAAATCTTGTCTGCGGCATTGCGCCCTCAGCTGCGTCAACAAGAAGCAGTACGCCGTCGACCATGCTGAGCACACGCTCAACCTCTCCGCCGAAGTCAGCGTGTCCCGGAGTATCAATAATATTGATCTTTGTGCCCTTATAGCAGACAGATGTATTTTTTGCAAGAATAGTAATACCTCTTTCACGCTCAATATCATTGTTGTCCATAACTCTTTCAGCAACGACCTGATTTTCCCTGAACGCACCGCCCTGCTTTAACATTTCGTCAACCAAAGTTGTTTTACCATGGTCAACGTGGGCAATAATCGCAATGTTTCTTAAATCTTCTCTTACCATTTTTATTCCTCCAAAATCAATTCAAGGTTTTCACCAGAATATCTGTATATCTAAAATCTTTGAGTATAATAAATTTTTTATTATACTTATTAAAGAGTTTGTTATTTAAAGGATCTCAACTTTACCTATTATATGTTTTTACAACAAATTTATCTCCGAGATTCTTTCTGCAAATTTCACTAAGTTCCCCGGAAGTACCCTCTGTAATCGAGTCCTTTCTGAGAATCATAGTGCGATAGCGGTTCTCCCGAAAATAGAAATACTTTTCAGTTTCAATGCATTGCACAATTCCGGAATACTTTATCATATGATTATAGCACCTGTCTGCCGACGAGAAAGAAGAAGAAATCTTCTCATCATCAAATGCAATAAACTCCGGAATGTTTCCCTGCAAAGCAGCTGCTCTCCGAAAATTTTTCTCCGGAATATTTATAAAAAGGTATGTGTACATCAATACTCCGACTATCATTATAAGCATTGAATAAAGAAGCCATCCGTTTTGCATATCTGTAAACAGCAAATATACCGAGAATACTGCTGCCAGAGCTGTTATCACTATTACTGGCAGCTTGAAAGTGCCAGCGCATGCGTTGCTTCGTGAAAAAACCTTCATATCCTCAAGGGTATAAACCATTTCCGCTTTTACCATTCAAATTCTCCTAAAACACTCAACATAGCAAAAAACATTTTGGTTAAAGAGCATTTTTTTTATTGCATAAAAAATGTCCTGCATGAAAATGCAGGACTTATTATTGGTGGGAGAAGATGGATTCGAACCATCGAAGCTGAAAGCAACAGATTTACAGTCTGCCCCCTTTGGCCACTCGGGAATTCTCCCATAAAAATTCCGCCGACTATTGCCGGCAGAGTTTGGAGCTGGTGGACGGACTCGAACCCCCGACCTGCTGATTACAAATCAGCTGCTCTACCAACTGAGCTACACCAGCATCTTGTTCAGAATGCTTAATTATTATATCACAGTTTTTTTCGTTTGTCAAGAACTTTTTTAGTTTTTTCAAAACTTTTTTATGAACTGTAATTAATAAAGTAAGAAATGGTCGAGGCGACAGGACTTGAACCTGCGGCATCTTGGTCCCAAACCAAGCACTCTACCAAACTGAGTTACGCCTCGTTATTTCTCATTTGCTGTTTTCTCGTCAAACAGCTTTTATATTATACACCGTTCGCACCAGATTGTCAAGCGCTTTTTTTTGCATTTGTAGACATGCACTAATTTAATACATTTTTTTGTGCATATTGTTCAAATTTATGTTTTCAGCAAAAAATAAAGGACGAGTTTAACCCGTCCTTTAAAATATGCTTTATCTCAGCGAGATTAAATTACTTGTTAGCAATTGCAGCCTGTGCAGCAGCAAGTCTTGCGATCGGCACACGGAATGGTGAGCAAGATACATAGTCAAGACCAATCTTGTGGCAGAACTCAACTGATGATGGGTCACCGCCATGTTCGCCGCAGATACCGCAGTGGAGAGTTGGATTTACAGGCTTACCAAGCTTGATAGCCATATCCATAAGCTTTCCAACGCCGTCCTGATCAAGCTTTGCAAATGGATCGTTCTCATAGATCTTAGCGTCATAGTAAGCATTTAAGAACTTACCAGCATCATCTCTTGAGAAACCGAATGTCATCTGTGTAAGGTCGTTTGTACCGAAGCAGAAGAAGTCAGCTTCCTTAGCGATCTCATCAGCTGTAAGAGCAGCTCTTGGGATCTCGATCATTGTACCAACCTCATACTTAAGATCTGAACCTGATTCAGCTATTACAGCGTCAGCAGTTTCAACAACAACCTTCTTAACAAACTTAAGCTCCTTAACATCGCCAACCAGCGGAATCATGATCTCTGGTTCAACTGTCCAGTCTGGATGAGCCTTCTTAACATTAATAGCAGCCTTGATAACAGCCTTTGTCTGCATCTTAGCAATCTCAGGATATGTTACAGCAAGACGGCAGCCTCTGTGACCCATCATAGGGTTGAATTCGTGAAGTGAAGCAATGATATTCTTAATTGTTTCAACTGACTTGCCCTGTGCGTCTGCAAGAGCCTTGATGTCAGCTTCTTCTGTAGGAACGAATTCGTGAAGCGGTGGATCCAGGAATCTGATTGTAACAGGGCAACCTTCAAGAGCCTCATAAAGAGCCTCGAAGTCAGCCTGCTGCATTGGTTCAATCTTAGCAAGAGCAGCTTCTCTCTCTTCAACAGTGTCAGAGCAGATCATTTCTCTGAATGCTGCAATTCTGTCTGGATCGAAGAACATGTGCTCTGTACGGCAGAGACCGATACCTTCAGCGCCGAGTTCCTTAGCCTTCTTAGCGTCAGCAGGTGTATCAGCATTTGTTCTTACCTTGAGAACTCTGTACTTGTCAGCCCATGCCATGATTCTTCCGAATTCGCCGGCGATTGTAGCGTCTACTGTAGGAATGATTCCGTCATAGATGTTACCTGTTGAACCGTCGATTGAGATATAGTCGCCTTCATGGTATGTCTTGCCTGCAAGCTCGAACTTCTTGTTAGCTTCATCCATCTTGATGTCGCCGCAGCCTGAAACGCAGCATGTACCCATACCACGAGCAACAACGGCAGCGTGTGATGTCATACCGCCTCTTACTGTCAAGATACCCTGAGCAGACTTCATACCTGTGATATCTTCAGGTGATGTTTCAAGACGAACAAGAACAACCTTTTCTCCCTTTTCAGCCCATGCAACAGCGTCATCAGCTGTAAATACAATCTTGCCGCATGCAGCACCAGGTGAAGCGCCGAGTCCCTTGCCTGCCGGTGTAGCAGCCTTGAGAGCCTTTGCGTCAAACTGTGGGTGGAGAAGTGTATCAAGATTTCTTGGATCGATCATAGCAACTGCTTCTTCTTCGGATCTCATACCTTCGTCAACGAGGTCGCAAGCGATCTTCAGAGCAGCCTGAGCTGTTCTCTTACCGTTTCTTGTCTGAAGCATGAAGAGCTCGCCATGCTCTACTGTAAATTCCATATCCTGCATGTCTCTGTAGTGATCTTCAAGAGTCTTGCAAACATTCTGGAACTTTTCAAAAGCTGCCGGGAACTTTTCAGCCATCTGAGCAATTGGCATTGGTGTACGAACACCAGCAACAACGTCCTCGCCCTGTGCGTTTGTCAGGAATTCGCCCATGAGCTTCTTTTCGCCTGTAGCAGGGTCACGAGTAAATGCAACACCAGTACCGCAGTCGTCACCCATGTTTCCGAATGCCATTGACTGTACGTTAACAGCAGTACCCCATGAATAAGGGATATCGTTGTCTCTTCTGTAAACGTTAGCTCTTGGGTTGTCCCATGAACGGAATACAGCCTTAACTGCACCCATGAGCTGTTCCTTAGGATCAGAAGGGAAGTCAACGCCGATCTTTTCCTTGTATTCAGCCTTGAACTGTGAAGCAAGTTCCTTGAGGTCGTCAGCTGTAAGCTCAACGTCCTGAGTAACGCCTCTTTCAGCCTTCATCTTGTCGATAAGCTCTTCAAAGTATTTCTTACCAACTTCCATAACTACGTCTGAGTACATCTGGATAAATCTTCTGTAGCAGTCCCATGCCCATCTTGGGTTGTTGGACTTCTCAGCGATTACGTTTACAACGTCCTCATTAAGACCGAGGTTCAGGATAGTATCCATCATACCTGGCATTGATGCTCTGGCACCTGAACGAACAGAAACGAGAAGAGGATTCTCGTGGTCGCCGAACTTCTTGCCTGTGATTTCTTCCATCTTGCCGATGTATTCGTTGATTTCAGCCATGATCTCAGGATTGATCTGACGGCCGTCCTCGTAATACTGTGTACAAGCTTCTGTTGAAATAGTGAAGCCCTGCGGAACAGGAAGTCCCATACCTGTCATTTCAGCAAGGTTAGCGCCCTTACCGCCGAGGAGTTCTCTCATGTTAGCATTACCTTCAGAGAAAAGGTAGCAATATTTCTTTGCCATTGGTTTTATACCTCCAGTTTTTTACTAAAGACCGGAAAAAAGGTACTGTTCATCACCCTTTCGGTCCGGTTATTTTATATTATAACATAGATACGCAGAAAATTCCACACATTTTTAAAAAAAATCTTACTGTTGGTTTTGTAGCAATATTCACAAAAATTCAAAGCTTGTAATTTTTTTTGAAAAAACCCTTGAAAAAAGTTCGTTTTGTTGTCATAATATATTAGAGTGGGTAAGTTTGTTTCTTTTAAATCGGGACACAAAAATGGTTTTGCTTTGCATTCAGGCAAAGTAAGGCATGGCTCAGTCCGAAAAACAGAAACAGACTTTATTCGTATTGGTTTTAATATGTAAAAGCCTTTACTACAGCAATCTGGTAAATGATGCAACACAGAATCTGACTTGCCGGATCGCTGTACATACAAATGAAAAGAGGATATTTAACAATGAATAATGCTGTTATACTGGCTGGGGGTCAGGGAAAAAGAATGAAAGCCGATATTCCGAAGCCTATGTTCAAGGTTCTGGGAGAGCCTATGCTGGAATGGGTAATAAAGGCATGTGAGGGGGCAGGAATATCAAAGCTCTGCATCGTAAAGGGCTTTATGGCTGAAATGATCGACGAATATCTAAACGGCCGCTATGAAACGGTTTTGCAGGCGGAAAGACTTGGAACAGGTCATGCAGTTATGCAGGCAGTGCCGTTTATGAAGGAAAATGACGGAGGAAATACGCTTGTTCTCTGCGGCGACGCTCCTTTCATAGATTCCGACACCATAAAAAAATCTCTTGAAATGCATATAGAAGAAAACAACTCCATAACTGTTATTACAGCAGTTTCTGATAATCCTAAAGGATACGGAAGAATAGTAAGAGGCGAAAACGGCATCACATCTATTGTCGAGGAAAAGGACGCTACCGTTTCGCAGAAAGAAATAAAAGAAATCAATTCTGGTGCATACTGGTTCAAGACGACCGACCTTATGGAATATCTCGGAGAGCTTACAACGAATAATTCACAGGGCGAATATTATCTGACAGACAGTGTCTTTATAGCGCTCAATCAGGGCAGACGTGTAAACGCATACATTTCTGAAAATCCGGATGTAGTCCTTGGCGCAAACGACAGAAAGGGACTTCTGGAGCTTAACACTGTCGCAAGGATGGCAGTTATTGAAAAGCACCTTGAAAACGGCGTTGAATTCAACTGCATTGACGGCGTTGTTATAGGTCGTGACGTTGAGATTGGTGCAGGAACTGAAATTATGGCTGGGACTCATTTAAGAGGAAATACCGTTATTGGAAATAATTGCCTTATAGGTCCTAACTGTATAATTGACGACTGCGATATAAAGGACGGCGTAAGCTTAAACTACGTTCAGGCATTTAAGTCAACAATTGACGCAGGCGTAAAAATCGGTCCATGGGTACACATCAGACCGGGCAGCCACATCAAAAGCGGCGTAAAGATCGGCGACTTTGTTGAGATAAAGAATTCAACAATCGGCGAAGGAACTGCCGTTGCTCATCTTACATATGTCGGTGACTCTGATGTAGGAAAGAAAGTAAACTTTGGATGTGGCACGGTAACTGTAAACTATGACGGTATTGTCAAAAGCCGCTGTGAGATCGGTGATAACTGCTTTATCGGCTGCAACACAAACCTTATTGCGCCTGTCAAGCTGGGCAAGGCTGTATACACCGCCGCTGGAACAACGGTTACCAGAGATATTCCTGACTATGCACTCGCAATTGACAGAGGAACAGTTCAGATCAAGGAAGGCTACAGCCTGAGAAAGCTGAAAAAAAGACTGGAAAAAGCGTGATTCAGATGAGTATTTTTGATAAATTCAGACAGATTTCAAAAGAAGAAAACATGCCTTCGGGAAAGGTTGAATTCCTTATAGCCGGACTTGGAAATCCCGGACTCCAGTATGAGGGAACAAGACATAACGCCGGTTTTATTGTAATTGACAGACTTGCACAGAAGCTCGGTTTTGAAATAAAAAGAATGAAATTCAAGGCACTCTGCGGCGATGTGTCAATAGCAGGAAAGCACTGCGTTGTAATAAAGCCGGGAACATATATGAACAACAGCGGTCAGTCAGTAGCGGAAGCGATGAACTTTTACAAGCTTGACATCGACCATGTAATAATCGTATATGACGATATTTCACTTGAACCCGGAAGAATGAGGATCCGTCGGAAAGGCAGTGACGGCGGTCACAACGGAATCAAGAGCATTATACAGCTGACCGGCGAGGACACATTCCCGAGAATAAAAATAGGCGTCGGAAAAAAGCCACACCCTAAATATGACCTTGCGGACTGGGTTCTGGGAAAATTCAGCGATGATGACAGAGAAAAGCTTAACCAGACTGCGGATAATGCCTGTGAAGCACTGGAGCTTATGGTTGGCGGAAAAACCGATGAGGCAATGAACAGATTCAATTCGTAATTTCAATGTCGTCTGTAGTTTTAAGGCTGAAAAGAGGGGACGTCCTGCAAGAGAGGGCGTCCCTTGTATTGTTAAAGATTAAAAAGGAGGTCAGAATGGAATTTTTCAAACAAACATTTCGTGAACTGGACGGTTGGAAAACCGTTGAAGGCAGCCTCAGTGCCGGTATTACGCCTGTGTGTGCTGCCGGTCTTTCACATATACACAAGGCTCAGCTGTTGTATACCCTCAGCGAGAATCAATTTATAATAACTGTTACAGATACAGAATCAGAAGCCAAAAAACTCTGCGACGACATAAACACTATGGCTCAGTCGCAGCGGCTTGCTATGCTTTTTCCTGCAAGAGAGATCTTTCTGACCTCTGCGGAAGGAATGTCCAGAGATTATGAACATCAGCGAATTGAAGCGCTCTCCGCAGTAATAAATGGCGAATGCCGGATTCTTGCAGCCTCTGCTGAAGCTATTATGCAGCCTGTTATTCCACGCAGCGTGCTTTCAGAGCATACTCTTACATTTAACAGCAGTTCGCAGATTGATCTCGACCGGCTAAAAACACAGCTTGTCAACATGGGATACGTCAGAAGCGACAAGGTTGAAGGTCCGTCACAATTTTCAATAAGAGGCGCTATTGCAGATATTTTTCCGGTTCAGTCAGAATTTCCTGTAAGAATAGAACTTTGGGGCGATGATATTGACAGCATTTCCTATTTTGACCCTGAAACACAGCGACGTACAGAAAGCATCAGCGAATTTAAAATAGCGCCTGCAATTGAAGTGATAACTGACCGCCTTACTCTGGCAGAAAAAATTGAAAAGCTCTCAAAATCAATACGCAGCAAAAAAGCTGAGACAATTAGAGAAAATCTTTCCTGCGATATTGAAAAGCTTCGTGAGGGAAATGAACTTGACTGCATTGACAAATACATCCCGCTTATATACGATGAGATCCCATCGCTTCTTGACTATTCTGACGGCATTGTGGTATTTGCTGAGTATACAAATGCCGCTGAACGTTCAAAGGGCGTAACTGCGCAGTATAACGAGGACTGTAAGATACTTCTTGAAGAGGGCATGCTTTGCAGAGGACTTGAGGGACACTATTTTGAATTTTCGCAGATCATGGAAAAGGCTCTTGAAAACCGCTGCCTTTTTATAAGCAATTTTGTTTCAGGACTTGACAGAATCGGCTACAAAAAAATTGTAAACTTTGAGGGCGTACAGAATGCGCCATGGGGCGGGGAAATGCGTCAGCTCAATGAAGATCTTTCTGCATTGTGCGAAAAGGGCTGCCGAACTATGCTTATAGCAGGAAGCGAAAAGACGCTCCCTATTATAAAACAGGATCTTGAGGCTGCCGGAATAGGCTGCGACATCGCAAAAGCTGACAGCGTATGCCTGCCGGGACGAGTCCTTCTTATGACCGGAAGTCTTTCGGGAGGATATGAGTATTTTGAAAACAAAACCGCTGTAATAACCCAGGCAAAGGCTGCTTCCTCGAAGAAAAAGAAGAAAAAACACAAAAAGGGCGAAGAAATACGCAGTCTTTCCGATATTACTGCCGGAGACCTCGTTGTTCATTCACTGCATGGAATCGGAAGATTTGCCGGAATAAGAAAGCTTGAGCTTGAGGGAATAACAAAGGATTACATTACCATACAATACGCTGGAAAAGACGTTCTTTATGTTCCTGTAACGCAGCTTGACATGGTTTCAAAATATATAGGTCCGAGAGATGATACGAGCGTAAAGCTCAACAAGCTTTCATCCGCAGAATGGCAGAAAACCCGCAATAATGTAAAGCGTGCTGTAAAGGACATGGCTTCAGAGCTGATAAAGCTATATGCGCAGAGAGAACAGAGCAAGGGTATTTCATTCCTGCCGGACGATGAAATGCAGCGTGACTTTGAGGCAAGATTCCCGTATGCTGAAACAGACGATCAGCTTCAATCCATCAGCGAAATCAAAGAGGACATGGAAAGAGTACGCCCAATGGACAGACTTCTCTGCGGAGATGTCGGCTTCGGAAAAACAGAGGTTGCACTGAGAGCTGCCATGAAATGCGTAATGAGCGGAAAACAGTGCGCTATACTCGTCCCGACAACAGTTCTGGCAATGCAGCATTATCAGACAGCGCTGAGAAGATTTGAACAGTTTCCGGTCAATATAGAGCTTATATCAAGATTCCGTACTCCTAAGCAGCAGCAGGATATTATAAAACGTCTGAAAAAGGGACTTATCGACATAATAATCGGAACACACAGGCTTGTGCAAAACGATATTGAATTCAAGTCGCTCGGACTTGCAATAATTGACGAAGAACAGCGTTTCGGCGTTGCACATAAGGAAAAATTCAAGAAATACTTCTCCGGAGTTGATGTCCTGACACTTTCTGCAACACCAATACCAAGAACTCTTAATATGGCGATGAGCGGTATTCGTGACATGTCCGTCATTGAAGAACCGCCCCAGGACAGACATCCTGTTCAGACCTATGTTGTAGAGTACAATATGGGAATGATCCTCCAGGCAATTTCAAGAGAGCTTAAAAGAGGCGGTCAGGTGTACTACATCCACAACAGAGTGGACAGTATATCCGCTTGTGCCGCAAAACTTCAGGAACTTCTGCCGGATGCAAGAATCGCTTATGCGCATGGACAGATGACAGAGGAAAAAATGTCGGAAATATGGAACAATCTTATAGAGCGTGAAATAGATGTTCTGGTATGCACGACCATAATCGAAACCGGCGTTGATGTTCCGAACGTAAATACGCTTATAATCGAGGATTCTGACCGTTTCGGACTTTCCCAGCTTTATCAGCTTCGTGGACGTGTGGGACGCTCAAACAAAAGAGCCTATGCCTATTTTACATTCAGGCGTGAAAAGGTTCTGACAGATGTTGCTTCAAAACGTCTTAATGCCATGAGAGAATTTACACAATTCGGAAGCGGCTTCAGAATAGCGCTGCGTGATCTTGAAATAAGAGGTGCGGGCAGTATTCTCGGCGGGCAGCAGCATGGTCACATGGAAGCAGTCGGATATGATATGTATCTGCGGCTTCTGACAGAGGCAATTGCTGAGGAAAAAGGCGAACCTGTCCGCAAAGCTTCTGATTGTTCTGTTGATATCAGGATTGACGCTCATATTCCGGAAAGCTACATTGAAAGCATGGCGCAGAGAATAGATGTATACAAAAAAATTGCAGCGATCGAAACTCCGGATGACAAAATGGAAATGCTTGACGAGCTTATCGACCGTTATGGCGATCCTCCGAAATCTGTAAACGGACTTCTTGAAGCTGCACTTTTAAGAAACACAGCGGCTTCGCTCGGAATATCCGAAATACAGCAGCGTAAGGACAGCATGTTCTTCTATGTTTCAAACCCGACTGCTGAACAGATAAAAGCTCTTTCCGGACAATTCAGGGGCAGAATACTCTTCAACAGTCTTGCAAAGCCATATATAAGCGTTAAGCTTGCATCAGGACAGCGTCCGGAAACTCTTATGAATGAAGTTCTTGAAACTATGAAAAATGCATAAATCCTCCCTTTTCAATTAATACATTATGTATATATCCGTCATATATTGCCGTTGTTACAGCAGAATTGTACGAATTGAACATATTCAACAAATAAACTTTTTAATGTTTGGACAGGTTTAACATAGACATATAATGCTCTGAAATGTTATAATGAATGTGTAAAAGTTTGTTATCATGATTCATGGCAGCATCACGAATTTTATACAGTTTATACTATGCCGCCGTCAGGATTTTAAACCAAACATAATCATTACCACAGAAATATTTATCACGAGGTGTTTTTTATGAAATTAAAGAAATTTTTCGCAGCCGCTGCCGCATGCGCAGTAGCAGCATTTTCAGCTGCCGCATATGCAGTAAATACAGTCAGTGCCGCAACTATTGTGGGAAAAGCCGTTCTTCTCGGACAGATGGGAACATACACACAGATGACTGCCGACCAGGCTGTTACAAACGCATCAACTGTTGCTAACATTGACGGCAATGCCCAGTACGAGGCAACCTGGAATATAACAGGAACCGGCGCAGCATCAATCGATTTTCTGGCACTCCAGATAAGCGGTGCTGACACAACAAGCGCAGACTACGCAAACTTCTCCTCAACAAAGTATCCTAACCTGAGCGTTTCAATTGACGCTGTATATGTTGACGGAGTTCAGGCAACATATACCTCAAGCCCTACATCTGTTGACCTTAAATATAACGACAACGGAAAGGAAGCTTCGAGAATTTATCTCACAAGCGTAACTGCAAACCCTATTCTTTGTCAGGATCTTTCATCTCTTACAGCTGTAAAGAGTCAGATCAAGGTTGTTTTCACCGTATCAGGTCTTGATACTCAGGGAACTTCAAATGTATCCATCCAGACTCAGCCTACTACAAATGCAAATTCACAGTTTCCTACAGATAATAATGTAATTACACAAGCTCCTACTCTTGCACCTCCGGCAACTCAGGCTGTCGGCGGCGGAGCAGTTTTAGGAAACTCAACTCAGACTGATTCAGCTTCAACAGGCGACGCAGGCGTTGCAGCAGCAGCTGCTGGTCTTGTGGTAACAGCCGCTATTGGTGCCGCAGCAGTTGCACTGAGAAAGAAAAAATAATATTATGAACAGATACTGTATAAGTATAGTATTCTGACATAAATCACCTTAAAATACCTTCTTGTTAATCAGGAAGGTATTTTTTCTAAGATAATAAAAAGGGGAGAAAAATGTGTAAAATAATTTATCTTTCAGCAATAATTTTTCTATGCTTTTCATCTATAGTTTACATAAAATCAGCCAAAGACATTGAAAAAGGCAAACCATCGCCAATTTCTAAAAAGCTTACAATTGCTGCATTTATTTCAGCAGGCATAAACCTGATAATCGGGATAATAAGCCTTTCCGGAGTTTTAGACCGAGAAATGTTTGGAAATATATTCTTGTTCTGCGGAATAATGTCTGTCCTTGAGACCGGAATTTATTTACTTTACAGAAAATTTGGCATGAAAACGCTGAAGTTTATGCTTAAATCTGTATTTGTCGCATCAATTCTCGAAATGACAATTTTCAACTATCCATCTTTCTACATGTGGAACAGCGATTTTAAAGAATTTTATATTGACTATACACATATTTGCATTCAAAACGAAAACAGCAGATACGACAGCAATACCGGCACTCTAAGCGCAACAGGTCCGGGAGAATTCGGTATTACTATTCCGGATTTCAACAATAAACTCGGTTCAGTTTATGCGGATATTGAGATGAATAAGAATACAAAACGTGTCCTTCTGACTATCGACGCCGGTGATGACGCTCAGAATGCAGAGCTGCGCTATGGATATATCTCACGCTACATAATAAACGGAAGAGAAAATTCACAGACTATTCAGACACTATTTTCCGGAAATGTGCATAAGCTGGTACTCAGGTTCAATCTTGAAAACTACGGCGAAAATGCCGTAATCAAGAACATAACTTTAAATAAGCCTATTCAGTTCAGCGTTTCCCTGCTTCGCCTTGCAGCAACACTTTTACTGCCAATTCTCGTTTATGTTCTTTATGCATCAGTTATCATGCGACGTCCGTTTGAGAAAAATAAAAAGATATGCTTCTGGGCGGCTGGAATCGCAACTGCACTTCTCTGCTCCTTGGCTGTCGGCATTATAAACGGCAAGCTAGAAGGATCATGGGCAGATGAATTCAGGAAAAATTCGGGCAATCAGATAACAGAAGAGATTGTCGATGCATTTTCCTGTGGTCAGGCAAATCTTCTCAAAGATCCACCGCAGGAACTGCTTGATCTTGACAATCCGTATGACAGAACGGCAAGGGATTCAATGGGTTCATCCTTTGAATGGGATCATCTTCTGTACAATGGAAAATATTATTCTTATTATGGCATTGCTCCGGTAATTTTGCTGTTTATGCCATATCATAGCATAACAGGTTATTATTTCTCAACACCTGTGGCGATACTAATTTTCTCTGTAATCGGCATTGTTGGACTAACTCTGGCTTATCTTGCTTTTATACGGAAATGGTTCGGAAAACTGCGATCCGGAATTGTCCTGGCGGGACTACTTATGATACATACTGTCAGCGGAATCTGGTTCAGCCTCGGCAGAAATGATATATATGAAATTGCTGAATCTGCCGGATTTGCATTCCTGACATGGGGCGTATGGCTTCTTATAAGCAGCGGCATAATCGGGAAGAGCAGAATTTCATTTGTTAAAACTGCATTTTCATCGCTTCTGCTGGGAATATCAGTAATGTGTCGTCCAACTCTGGCAGTATACTGCATTTGCGCCGCACTGTTCATGATCCTTGCATTCCCAAGGGCAGGAACTGTAAGCAGCGCTGACGGTACGCAGACAAAGAAAAAGAGCCGCTATGCAGTCTATGCTGCTTGTGCCGTACTGCCGATGCTCACCATTGCTGTGCTTCAGATGTGGTACAACTACATACGATTTGATTCTCCGCTTGATTTCGGAATACAGTATTCGCTTACGATTAACGACTTTACCAATGCGCAGTATCATACAAAGCTTTCACTCGTTCCGATATACAATTATCTCCTCGCACCTCCGTCCTTTAAAATGGGATTCCCGTTTGTATGGACAGATTTCCAGATGTTTGATGTCGAAGGTTTTTTCTATGCCGATCTCGTAACCTGCAATACATCAGGTATGGTGTTCCTTATTCTGCCAATGTTTGCCTACCTTTACTCATTTAAAGCTCTTCGCACTCTTCCGGACAGAAAGAGCAGACTGTATTCAGTTATGGCTGTTGCGCTGCCATGCATTATAATGCCTGTAATTATAATGGCAGCAGTATGGGAAAGCGGCTATTCAATCAGATACACCGTTGACTTTGCATGGATAATGACACTCGGAGCATTTGCCGTTTACTTCTTCCTTTACTTAAACGAAAGAAATAACACCAGAAAGGGTCTAATGACAAAATTCTTCATGTTCTCAATGGTCTGGACCTTTGTAGTAGGAGGCTTCCAGACGGCAAACCAGCTTTTCAACAATGCTTACTCAACTTGCTATGATATTCAATACACAATAGAACAGGCATTTGCGTTCTGGAAATAAATCCTGAAATTAGAGCGTGTTCACATAAAAATGAAATGCACGAAAATACGCACAAGCATTTTATGTGAACACGCTCTAAAAGCAGAAAGTTTTCAACACCCGTTGCAGGATATGTTGAAAACTTTCTGCTTTAAAAGTATATGGAGAATGCAATATATGCTCCTGAAAAATACAAAATTGATTTCAGTGATAAAATGTAAAAAACTATTTAAATTTCTGCTGAAATCTGATATAATAGTATTATATGCTCTGATCCGCAAGTGGATCTACTATTACTGAAACCGGAGTTTATAACATGAACAAATATAAAAATCTTGCATTTAATACTGTGATTTTTGCGATAGGTACATTTGGTTCAAAAATACTGACGTTGTTTTTGACACGTCTTTACACCACATACATGGGCGCTGACATACTCGGAAGCAAAGAGCTTATCGAAGCGTCCGCAGCATTTATGATTCCAGTATTCTCCTTCTCTATGTCAGACGCTATCCTGAGATTCGGTCTTGACAGAGAATATGACAAGCGGCAGGTTTTGTCTACATCAATAGTTGTTCAGGCGTTCGGACTTATAATAATGCTGCTTCTGTCGCCGATTTTTTCGCTCATCCCCTTTATCAAAGGCTATACGCCATGGCTGATGCTGTATGTAACAGCCTCTGTTTTCCGCCTTACCTGTGCAAATTTTATAAGAGCCAAGGGATATGTAAAGCTTTTTGCCTTTGACGGCATGCTTGCGACTCTCTCTCTTTTTATTTTTAACATTATTTTTATATCAAAGCTTAATCTTGGCATAAAGGGCTTTATGATCGCAATGATATGTTCCGACCTTTTATCTGGAATTTTTCTCTGGAATATTGCCGGACTAGGAAAATTTTTTAGTCTTGCCTGGGCAGACAAAGGCATGATTCATACAATGGTCCGCTTTTCACTGCCGCTTATTCCGACCGCTGTCATGTGGACAATAACAGGATTTTCCGACAGAATTCTTATAAAGTATGTAAACGGTCCTGTCGGTGAAACTGGTGACACCGCAGTCGGACTGTATACGGCAGCCTCCAAAATACCAAATCTCGTTTCAATGGTCTCCACAATATTTTTTCAGGCATGGAATATGTCGGCAATAACCGAGCATGGCAATGAGGGTGAAGGAAAGTTCTACGCAACCGTATATTCAGCATATCAGTCAATAATGTACATTGCTTCGGGATTTCTCATACTTCTGGTTCAGCCGGTTTCAAAAATACTCCTCAACTACAACAACCATCCGGAATATTCAAAGGCATACGTCTATACACCTGTTTTAGTTCTTTCAGTTCTTATGATGTGCTTCAACCTGTTTTTCAGCAGCATTTATACTGCGTCAAAGCACACTAAAAACTCTTTCTGGACCAGTCTTGTTTCAATGATATTAAACGTTGTATTAAATATTATCCTCATCAGGATATACGGCGTGCATGGAGCTGTTGCAGCAAGCTTTATAAGCTACATTGCCTGCTATCTAATTCGTGTTGTTGACGCAAGACGCTATATTTACTTCAAGGTCGATCATACAAAAACAGTTATGAATCTTTCCATACTTCTTGGCATGTCAATTCTTGCAATAAAGCAGCCTCATTATTATGTACCTATGCAGGTTGGCATTGTTGTTTTTCTGACAGCTGCAAACTTTCCGGAGCTTATGGCAACAGTCAGAAAAATTCTCAGGAGGTAATAAAATGAAAAGCAAAGTGTTATTGCCTTAAAGACCGCAAACCAAAGCTCAACAGCCAATCAATAAAATAAAAGCTTCGCCAGCCGTTAAGAAGCTGACAAAGCCTTGAAACCCATACACATAAGAAAATGTGCATGGGTTCTTATTTTTTTAGAACCCGTCTTCACAAGATATGTGTGCGGATTTCCAAGCACAATTTTTACGCAAACAAGGCAAAAATGCGCAGGCATACTTATATTTTTAACGCAGTATGCGAAAAAATTTGCTGGAAAGACGTGCGCATACGCTTGTGAAGACAGGTTCTCATATCGCAGCACACGATTTCCGGCGGATTAAATACTCTCAGTTTTCCAATACCTCCTGACACGACCATAACTGTCGAACCTTTTTTATACACACCTTTGCTGTACTTTGGAAAAAATCTTCTTTCCGGAGAAAGAAGTCCGCCTATCACTGGCAGTCTTATCGCTCCGCCATGAACATGTCCGCTGAAAACAACATCTGCTCCCCAGCCGCAGTATGCCTCAAAGCAAAGCGGATTATGCGCCAAAAGCACTGTAAAGCCTTCCTTTTCTCCGAGCGCTTCTCTCAGCTCCTCTGATGTATAGCTTTCAAGTCCTGAATATCCGCCGTCAGGATTCCTGTAAATGCCGTATTTCAGAACAGCACCCGCTATCCTGATTTTCACCTTCCCATGCTGAAATTCACTGCACTCGTTTTCAAGATATACAACGCCGTTTTTTTTCAGTATTTCCCGATACTGTTTATAAATTTCCGCCGGCATATCAAGCTCATGATTTCCCGGACATGCATAGACCGGACAAATCTTTGCAAGTTCGGCGGTGAGCCATTCAAGGTAAGATAAATCAGTCTCATTTCTCGAAACCATATCACCTGTCAGAAATATTACATCCGGCGAAAGGCTTTTGACCTTACGGCAGATAAGCCTTTCACATCTTTTTTTATGAACATCAGATATTTGTACAATCCTCAGCCGCTCATCGGAAACACCTTTTATTTTGTAAAATTTCGTTATCAGCATTTTGTTTTCAGCATAAACATAAATCAGAAACAGTATAAAAAAACAAGAAATTAGACAAAATATTATCATTAAGACGTTCCTTTCCTAAAAGCCTAACTGCAAGAAAATGTAATTACATAAACAGCTCTCTGATATAGTCCTTGTCAAGACTTTTCTGGGGTCTGAAATCCTCAGATGAACAGTATCTGTAAATACTCTTTAAAAACCACTTTCCCTCAGCTGTTTTCATAAGCTTTTCAGCCGACATAGTGCAGACCATAAGTCTGCCGTTTGAAACATTAGCTTCAAACATATTTCCAAGTCTGCGGCAGCAATCCCAGTTGTCTATTATCTGGATAATCGGATAATACCCATCCGGAGCGTCATCAAGAATTGCACACACTCCGCTTTCCACAATATTCCTCCACTGTGGCGTTGAATAATAATCGGATGACATAAGCGAAAGTGAAGGGTGAAAATTATCAACAAGCAGTCCTAGCGTTCCGTCGGCTGTTTCCGACCCGGAAGTACGTCTGTGGAAATCCTCACAATAAGCACTTTTGACACCATTTTTCAGCTTGTCACACACAAGAACCACCGACTTACCACTGTCAAGCAGATTCAGCGCTTCTGACACGTCCTGTGTGACACTGAGCATGTTCGGTATATCCGGAGTATCAGTTTCCGGAAAGATCCAGAGGTCGTAGCTATTTTCAGTTCCCTTCGCATTAATTGTTAATGTAATCTTTTTCGGAGAAAAAAACTCCGGAACATTCCAGTGTATATTTCCAATAGCTGAAAGTCCCCTTTTCTTTTCAGAAATCGTAATATCTCCACCGTCGAGAACATTTTCGTCAGAAGAAATTTCCCAGTGAATATAATCATCAGTGTTTTCAGCTGTCACATCACTGCGCATGAAAATATCCGCAATAAAAACCTTTTCAGTTATGACATTGCTGTCAAATTTAGCGAGCAAAACCTTATCTGAACAGAACCCACGCCATTTTTCCGGAGTTATGAAATTTTTGCTTTCGCCAAATGAGTTTAGTATTCCAACAAATTCACCAGGAATGTCCTGAATATCAAACAGCTGGAATCCGGCAAGTTTTTCAGAAAGCATAGCCGTCTCTATTTCATTTTTGTAGCAGTCAACGGCAAAATGTCCTGCCGCCCTGTAAAATCTCTTCCATTTTTCAAGCATTCCCTGCTTTATAAGTCTTGCTTTTAGTATTTCAAGATTTTCTGCTTTTAATGCACCAGTATACCTTCCCGCTTCATCAAGATCCGGATAAAAGGAGTATCTTCCTGTACCCTGCCTTATAACCGGCTTCTGGGAATACTTCTCAATGACTTTTTCCGGTTCCGGACTGCACCAAAAACTACTTTCCGTCATATCGTCCGAAGCATAGATTATACGATTGTCATATTCTGTGTACACTCCGGCATTTTTTCCACATTCCCCGGCAAGATGCAGCATACAGAATGATGGATGGTTTCCAAACGCATTTATTATTTCAAACCCTTCATTTAGAAACTCGTTTTCAGAAAGATTTTTGCCAGAAAGCTCTGTTTCGATACAGATTCCAAGCATGTCAGCAGCTGTAAATGCGGCGTCAGGAGGACAGCTTCCGCAGAAATAACAGTGATTCAGACCATAAAGACGCATTTTTCCGAAAATGTCCAGCCATTCCTTTATACTTGTAGGCGCTGTACCGGTCATTGGAAATACAAGCCTTTCCTGTTTTCCTCTCAGGAAAATTTCGTTTCCGTTTAGCTTAAGTTTTTTTCCGTCAGCCTCAAACTCCCTCATGCCAAAGCTTATATCTTCTTTTTCTCCGTTTACAAGCTCAATCGACATTGTATATATCGTCGGATCATGTTCATTCCAGAGCCTGCATTCACCCATAGGATAAACAAATTCAGCGTCGCCATTCTCATCGGCTCTGACCTCAAACTGTCTATGAGAATGAAAAAAACCGTCGGTCAATATAACAACGTTAAGCTCCAGAACCTGAATTCCTCTGATTTTAAGCTTTGTTTTGACAGTATTATTTCTTACATCAGGAAACATACGAATATTTTCTATTGATCTGCTCCTGTAGGTTCTTATTGATATTTCGCCGGTGATCCCATTCCAGTTTGTCTGCTGATCCTGCTGTGTACCGACATCAGAGGTATTGTCAACCATAACAGTTATAACATTTTCGCCCTTTTTGAGAAATCCGCTTATATCGTAAACATGCGGTGTATTGACGCTCCTGATAACGTCTCCGACCTGACTGCCGTTAACCCACAGCATGGTGCTTCTGGTTCTTTCAAGAAAAAGTTTTGCACATTCACAGCTCACATCACGCAGTATGACCGTTCTCTGGTACCACGCATAACCCTCAAATTTATAGCTTTCAGTCAGTTTCTCTGATTCATAAACAGAATTTTTCTGTCCCTTTTCCGAAACAGAAAGCGTGGATGGCAAAACGATACTGTCATTATAGCTGCTTCTGTAAAATTGCTTTTCGATCCCCTCTTTTTTTTCATCAAGACAAAGCTCCCACAAGCCGTCAAGGTATATTATGTCCTTCATTAACGCCCTCCCTTTTCAACATTATGAAAAGTCAATATCATATATAATAATCGTCATTATAAGCTCTTGAAAAAATTCATGCATGCTGATATACTATTTTTGCTGAGAAGTTATTCTTAAAACATGCCTTTTGCATATATTTACTGCGTTTTTTCCGCAGCTTTTCTTCTTGCTTCTGCCGGACTGCATCCGTACTGCTCCTTGAATTTCTTTACAAAAAGCTTGTAGTTGTGGCAGAATCCGTTCTTATCAGCAATGCTTCCGATTGTATAGTCAGTCGTCAGAATGTCATGATATACATGTTCAAGCCTTACTGCAAAAACATAGTCCATAAACGTCATGCCCATGTATTTTCTGAAAAACCTTGCAAAATACTCTCTGTTGAGCGCTATTGTTTCAGCTGCGTCACTGAGCGTTATGCTCTCCGCATAGTGCTGACGTGCAAACCTGATGACGTTTCCAAGTCTTTCAATGTTTTTGTCTGTTTTCTTTTTAAGTGTCGGGTCAGCGGATGACTTGAAATTCATTACCAGCTTATAAAGAAGCCTGAACACAATTGAACGGAAAAGCAGCAGAAAACCATCGTTTCTCGGCGCTTCATAAAGCTGCTTTAAGCTTTCAAGCTCTTCCCTGACCTCCAGCAGATCATCGGTATACTCCTCAGGAGAAGAGCATGTACAGCTGAACATCATTATATCAATATCAGGTATATTATTTTTAAGAGTGTCATACGGAATCTGCAAAAGAAGATGGCGGCTCTTCTCACGACATACAACAGAATGTATTGTTCTTGAATTTACCACAGCAAATCCGCCAGGCAAAAGAACACATTCAGTCCCGTCAATTGTCAGTGTTATCTTTCCGGAAATAATGTATTCTATTTCAAGTCCGTTATGCCAGTGATTGGAATTAAAAAAGCCATCTGTATCATATATAACGTATTTTGTACCAGTTTCAGTCTGATAGTGAATCTGTTCATGACTGTAATTCTCCATAGCATCGACACCTCTGAATATAATTATAAATACATTTTAACACACTTTTTACTGATTTGCAAGCCGCATACAATGCGATTGTATAAAATGGCAGTGCGTCACAATAATCAGAGCGTGTTCACATAAAAATGAATTGCACGTCTTTCGGCATAATTTTACGCCAACAGCGTTAAAAATTCTTGCCAGACGCAAGTATGCCTGTGAATTTTTGCCTTGTTTGCGTAGAAATTCTGCACGAAAATCCTCACAAGCATTTTATGTAAACACGCTCTACCAGCCGCTGCCCCCAATTAAAAGAAAGGAATGATAAGCCATGTCAATGACAAAAGAAATGACATCAGGAAAACCATACAAATTAATTTTAAGCTTTGCCGTACCAATGATAATCGGCAACATTTTTCAGCAGCTTTACAACATGGTAGACACAGTTATTGTAGGGAAATATGTCGGAGTAAATGCGCTCGCCGGAGTCGGTTCAACGGGTGCGATAAGCTTTCTCGTAGTCGGATTTGCACTCGGCGTATGCAGCGGATTTTCAATAATGCCGGCTCAGCGCTTTGGCGCTGGAGATCACAGCGGCATGAGAAAATATATATCAAACTCCATATATCTCTGCATAGCTGTTGCCGTTATACTTACAACTGCAACAATGCTTCTGACAGGGCCTATACTGACGCTCATGAACACACCATCAGAAATATACGACTATGCTTTTGACTACATAATTATCATCTTTGCAGGCATACCGGCAACGATATTTTACAACATTCTTTCCAGCATACTTCGTGCGCTGGGCGACAGCAAAACTCCTCTTATATTCCTGGGAGTATCATCCGTTTTAAATGTTGGTCTTGACCTTCTTCTGATAATCGTATTCAATATGGGCGTTGCAGGCGCGGGAATTGCAACTGTTGTATCACAGGGAATTTCAGCTTTTCTCTGCCTGATATACATGCGCAGAAATTACGATATACTCCGCTTTGAAAAGGGTGAGCTAAAATTTGAAATGCAGAAAGCTCTTGACCTTATAGGCGTTGGAATCCCTATGGCTCTTCAGTTTTCAATAACAGCCATCGGAAGCATTGTTCTCCAGAGCGCTGTAAATTCTCTTGGAACAGCGTCCGTTGCAGCTGTAACCGCTGCTTCAAAAATTCAGACTGTTGCCATAAGTCCTATGGAAAGTCTTGGAATCACAATGGCAACCTACTGCGGTCAGAACAGAGGCGCAAGGAAATACACAAGAATCAGGGTCGGAATCCGTCAGAGCCTTTTAATGTCCATGATCTACTGCGTTGTTTCAGCACTGGCAGTATCGTTCCTGGGCGGCACTATGACAGTTCTCTTTGTATCATCCGACCAAACTTCAAAGGAAGCTTTAGGTGAGATTATCAGACTTTCTGTACTGTATCTCAGACTTAATGGAATCTTCTATCCTGCCCTCGGAGTTCTGTTTATACTCAGAAACGCACTTCAGGGAATGGGTTACAGCTTCCTGCCTATGATGGCGGGCGTAAGCGAGCTTGCTGCAAGAACGCTCGTTGTATTTGCTTTTGTATCTTCATTCGGTTATATGGCAGCATGCATGGCAAGTCCTGTTGCATGGATCTTTGCAGACACGCTTCTCATTATAACCTATGCGGCAAAAATGAGATCCCTCAAAAAGGAGATAATATACTCCAGAGGAGTCAATACACTTCGTCCTGGAAATGAATGCTGCTGAAAACTAATGTAAATAATAATTAAGGGGACGCTTTTTTCTGTAGAGTGTCCCCCTTATCTTTTATTACAGCAAAAAAGAATACCGTACAAACTGTACGGTATTGCTTTATAAATATATAAAAAGAATTTAGCCAAAGTATCTCTTTAAAAGACCCTCAAACGCGCAACCATGTCTTGCTTCATCCTTTGCCATCTCATGAACTGTATCGTGAATCGCATCAAGATTAAGCTCCTTGGCTCTTGCTGCAAGTTTCTTCTTGCCCTCGCATGCACCGTTTTCAGCCATAACTCTCATCTCAAGATTCTTCTTTGTTGACGGTGTTACAACCTCTCCAAGCAGTTCTGCAAACTTTGCAGCATGCTCAGCTTCTTCATAAGCAGCTTTTTCCCAGTAAAGTCCGATTTCAGGATAGCCCTCTCTGTGGGCAACTCTTGCCATCGCAAGGTACATACCAACTTCTGAACATTCTCCGTTGAAGTTCTCTCTCAGACCCTCAATAATCTCAGGATCAATGTCCTTTGCAACGCCTACAACATGCTGGTCAGCCCAAGCCATGCCGCCTGTCTCCTTTGCCTCAGTAAATTTTGAGCCTGGAGCCTTGCACTGTGGACATGATTCCGGAGCCTTTTCACCCTCATAAACATAACCGCATACTGAACAGACAAATTTTTTCATTTTATAATACCTCCGAGTAAAATTCTTTTTTATTGGACATCTTTAAATGTCAGCATATCTTGAAACAAATAGGAATCATTCTCCCTTTGTTCTGACTATATTATAATACATTCCAAAACCGTTGTCAATAGTTTTAGATGAAAATTTACAAAAAAATATATTATAACTGTTTAAATTGTAGTACTACCCAGTAATTATTATCATTAAACATTAAAAATAAAGAAAGGCGCTGAAAGCGTCTTTCTTTAACCAAACATATTAATTACTTTGTAATGATTTCTCCCCATGCATTTTCCTTGTCTGAAGCCATACCGTATCTGCAGATACCGATAACATCATAAAGGTTAAGTGCTGAGTCTTCATTAACGTTTGCGAAGAATTCCTGCTTCTTGTTGAGCTCTTCTTTACCCATCATTCTGTTTGAAAGAGAGATAGCGTCATAAAGGTCAACCTTGCCATCACCGTTAACGTCGCCTCTGAGAGCAACTTCAGTAGATGTACCATTATTGTTTTCGTCTACGAAAACCATATGGTTTGTTACAGGCTTATTGCCTTCCAGAACCTTAATAGTGCTGTTGGAAATAAGAACGTTCTCGAATTCAGTAGTATCTGTGCAGAAATTGCCGATTCTCTGGATTCTAATGTCGTACTCTTCGCCTTCTTTTGCATCCTCAGGAACCTCGAATGTCAGAGTTGAAAGAACTGTGTCATCCTTGAAGTATGTTCCTGTGAAATTAACCAATGTTACTACGTTTTCAATTTCGCATGATGAAACAACGCCTTCAACCTTTTTCAGTGTGAGGTCGCTGTCATATTCAACATCGATATTGTAGCCAGCACAAAGGTTACCAGTGTTCATTGTAAGATCAACAGTAACATAGTTGCCAGCGATAGCAGTAGCGTCAGTTAATGTCAGAGATGCTGTGCCTGCCTGTGCGGATGTGTTCATGGCACCGCAAGTAACAGTCATGATAGCTGTTGCGATCAAAGCAGACAATTTCTTAAATGTGTTTTTCATAATTAGCCCTTCTTTCAAGAATTAAGGGCAATCTCATTGTTTGGGACGTATGATTTGTTGTTTGAATGCTTTTAACGTTCAAGAACAATAATCATAGATCATTGTGCAACTGGCAATCATACCGTTCCTTTCAGAACGGGTTAGACCCTTAGCTTTGCGTCCTTACCTTTCAATAAGTTTGCCAAAAAATAATTAATGGTTTATGTTCGTATGATTAGCATTAACATCGATGTCTTTACTATGGTTATAGTATACCACCATTTTCCTCGCATGTCAAGCGTTCAGGGGCTTTTCTCCGTTTTGTTGAATCCTCGTCAACATCACTTGTGCATGTTGTATAAAACCTTTAAGTAATCTTAAAATAATCTTAAACTTTCGTACATCCTGAAGCAGATTTTATTGACAATATCGGGTATCCCTCTATATACTTTTTTATAATCTCCGGATGCTTTTGTGCATATTCAAACACCGTATCTTCAAGCTTTTCATGTACAAACTCCTCCAGCTGTGAAACCGGACGACTGTAAATTTCAGGGCAAATTGGAGAAACAGTTATCATACGAAAACGTTTATCCTCCGTTTCCATGACTCTGAACGGCCATATTTTACAGTCAAAGGGCTTATCTGCGCCCAGTATGCAGCCCTTTTCGTGATCCAGCGCCGGACAGAAAAACAGTTCGTCAGGTTCGAGCTTCCCGGCATCCGTCACATATCCGCCATTAGTCTCCTTAAAACTGGTATCTGGTTTAAGCTCTCTGAGCTTTTGTGCAGTTTCGCCCGTCATAACCGGCATTTCCCAAAGATCTGTACTGTCAAAACCACAGCAAATCCGGCATGCAGCACAGGTTTTATTTTCAAGCAGTCCCTTCAGCATATTTTCACTCCTTTTATCATTGCTCAGAAACTATCCGGCTGAGCGCTTCTGCGTCTTTTACGTCATATTTTCCATCACCGTTCACATCAGCAAGTGAGACTCTTGCCGCCGGAAATTCCTCTCTTCCCTCAAAGATAAATCTGTTTAACAGTATCAGGTCAAATACATCTCTTATGCCGTCATCATTGAGATCACCCGGCAGTTCCGACATGTCAGGCTCTGACACAGTCACCTCAAATTCATCATGAAAACCATTGTATCCTATAGAAATCGTTTGATTTCCTTCAATCTGTGGATTAAAACCATCAAAAGAATACGCTGTTACCTGACTTTTTGAGCCGTTGTCAAAATATGCATAGACAATCATTCCGGACAGATTAAGCTCCTGACCTAAAACGTATTCGGTCTTATCCGGCAGCTTTGTTATGACGAGATCGGTCATGCGTTTTTCAGTAACCATTGCAATAAAATAGTCCTTAAAGCCCTTATATTCGACCTCCACAGTCTTTGTTCCTGCCTTTGAATCAAATCCGCTTATTTTATAATCAGTAATTTCCTCGCGACTTTCATTGTCGTACACCGCTTCAACTGTCATGCCGTTCGTATCAAGCTCTTCCCCTTGCCTGTATATGGTTTTTATCGGCGGAGATGTGATCTCAATTTTCTTGAGCTGCTTTGCGGTTACTCTCACAGTGAATTTCGCAGTCTTTTCCATATATGTAACAGTTATATCATAATCGCCGGCATTCGGTTCATATCCGTCAACAGTGAAGTCAGTTACTGTTTTTTCCGTTCCGTCACTGTACTTTGCACAAACCTCAATACCCTCCAGTGACAGCATATCGCCCTCATTATACAAGGTCTTGTCCGGCTTTGACTTAATATATATTCCTGTCAGCACAGCCGCTTCAAATTCCTGTTCACTAACACGCTCTGCATATGTCAGCGCTACCCATCCATTCTTTTTATTATACGTTGTTTTTCCCCATATATGCTCGTCCGCTTCAACTGTTGCCGTTACATTGAATTCAGTATCAAGGTCAAGGACTGCCAGTGACTTGTAGCCAAGTCCTGGCCCCTCACGAAGATTTACACCATTTTTGGATGTTATGCGCCACTTTTCAGTTTTTTCGGTAGATTCTCCGCCGCTGCCGTAATCAATAGGACCGCCGACTATGTATCTTGAAAAATCAAGGGTACACCAGTGTTCCTGACCATCAGAAACTGTTTTTCCCCAAAGGCTTCCGTCAACAGTTTTCTTTTCCGTAACCTCATATATGGTATTGTACGGCAGAAACCCCGTTTTTTCTTCTGATGAACCAGCCGCCTTACGGAGATTTATTCCGCTTTCTGTATTAACACGCCATATCTCGGATTTCTCGTTGGTTCTGTCCTTCAGGAAAAGCTTTGTTTCGTCCTCACGTCTGTTTACCAGTCCCTGCAAAACACTTCCCCCGGCTTTCCGCCACTCCCCGAAACCCTTTGAGATTTCAAGGAAGCTATGTTTTTCTGAGCCGTCAATAAGATAATTTTTCAGATCGAAGTCATCATAAACGCTCCATATATTACCCATGTTATAAGAAAGGCAGACAAGAGCGTCAAACTGATTTTGTTTAAGCTTTATATTGTACTTATCAGCAAAGTTATTTACATATTTTTCGTATGTACCAAGCGCCTCTTTGAGCAGTTCCTCTGCTTCATTTTCAGTTATGCCATCCGGATATTCATCTGCGTCAACGCCTGTTCCATAGCCTATCGTCCACTGGCTGTAATCCCAGTATTTGTACTGACTGAACCCCTCACATTCCTTTATGAGATCAATACAATCCTGCCCTGCCTTCATTTCAGCAGCTGCCGAGATACCAAACAGCGGAATCATAGACAATGTCATAAGAACGGCGGCTGTAAAAGCAATTATTTTTTTCGTTCTCATGCTAAAACTCCTCAATTTTCATGGAAATATAATTCATAAGATGTGCGCTGTCAGCGGAGGTGATCCTTTTGTCCCCAGTAACATCAGAGTTTGCCTGGGATTCATATGAAAGAGGATTCTGCTGACCATTAAGCAGATACATATTCAGCAGAACAACATCGGAAACACTGATTTCACCGTCACAGTTAATATCTCCCTCTGTTATTTCCCCGGTAATTATAAGCTCACCATCATTTGCTGTAAACTCTGCTTCTTTCATGTCATCAGCAATAACGGTATACCCAATTGAAACCGGAGTTGCAGTTCCCGCCGAACCGTATGCCGTTTTAAAGCGAAGAACCGCTGCTGTTCCGTCGCCTTTTTTATTTCTGGAATCAGACCAGACAATTCTTACTGCATCGTCAGAATAATCGCCATTGCAGTAAAAAACGCCGCCGCTAAATGCACTGCCCTGAACAGCATCAACAAATGTAAGTACTCTCGGATCAAAATCAATCTCTATTGAATAGGCAGACATGCCCATATTTTTTTCAACATTAATATCAACCTCTGCAATATCATTTTCCGCACCATATCCAGCATTTACTGATATAACAGGCTTGTTTTCAAATTCGTCTGCATGTACGGAGAAAGGCAAAGCGCAGACTATAGCCGTAAAAACAGCCGCAATTTTGGATTTCAATTATTTTCATCTCCCTGACCCTGTTTTAACAGCAGCAAGTATGTACTGTTGTCATAATGCTATTTTAACATAAAGAATAGATTTTGTAAATAATGATAAGTCGCATATTCTGTTATTCACGCATTTCAGAACCTGTCCACATCAAAATTGTGTGCGGTTTCTGGAGCATAATTTTGACAAGTGCAAGGAGAAAAATCGAAAGCATACTGACGTACGGTAAGATTTTCCGGTACAACAATCAACAAAATTCGCCGAAAATGCGTGCGGAATTTCATATGTGGACAGGTTCTTATCATTCTGCCAAAATATAATCTTGTAATTCTTTTGTAATAATGTTATAATTAAGAGTAACCATACTTTTTCGGGCGATGTCCGGAATAATGGATTTAAATTCAGAACCTTTTCTGACAAAATATATGTGTGAATTTTCGTACAAAGAAAGGGTTCTACAGGAAAGACTGATATTTATGAATAACAATAAAATTGATGATAACATTATCTGCGGAAGAAATCCCGTAATCGAGGCTCTCAAGTCAAAAGCTCCTATAGACACTGTCTATATAAGCGGCGACGGGGGAAGTCTTGGAAAAATACGCTCACTGGCAAAAGAAGCAGGAGCAGTCGTAAAAAATGCTGACAGCAAAAAACTGGATCAACTGACCGGCGGTAAAGCGCATCAGGGGGTTGCGGCTGTCGGAGCGTGTGCAGAGTATGTAACTGTTGAGGATATACTTGCCGTTTCCACAAAAAATGGCACACAGCCTTTTATCATAATCTGTGATGAAATTGAAGATCCGCACAATCTTGGTGCTATAATCAGGACAGCGGAAACTGCTGGTGCTGACGGAATAATAATCCCAAAAAGACGAAGCGCTTCGCTCAATGCAACGGTTTTCAAGACTTCAGCCGGTGCGGCAAGCTGGATGCCTGTTGCAAGAGTTTCAAACCTTGCAGCAGCAATTGACACGCTCAAGGAAAACGGCGTCTGGATCTACGGAACTGACGCTTCCGGCGAAAATTATGACGGTGTTGACCTTAAAGGCAGCATTGGTCTTGTTATAGGCTCGGAGGGCTTCGGAATGGGCAGGCTGATAAAGGAAAAATGTGATTTTCTTCTCAAACTGCCTATGTACGGAAAAATCACCTCTCTAAATGCCTCTGTAGCAGCCGGAATATTTATGTACGAAGCTGTAAGACAGCGTAATAATAATATATAACTGGAGATTGATATAATGTCAAAGAATTACACACTTGATGATATACTTAACGAATATTCCGACAGCGAAAAAAACAGTGCTTCGGAAAAAA
Organism: uncultured Oscillospiraceae bacterium; assembly: GCA_934463345.1. Classification (GTDB taxonomy): domain Bacteria; phylum Bacillota; class Clostridia; order Oscillospirales; family Ruminococcaceae; genus Porcipelethomonas. The sequence continues at coordinate 30,268 of CAKSJL010000010.1, forward strand.
AGCCTGCGGCAGATCAAAAAAAAATGCAGGACACAGGATTTATCAACGTTCCTAAAAAAGGAACTGTCCCGGACCAGACCATAACCTACAGCATAGATGAGCTTGTACAGGTAAATGCACCGGAAAAACGTCCTTCACCAAGCCACAGATCGGGAAAATTTGAAGTATCAGACGTGAGCAGACCTAACGTTTCCTATATAAATTCGGTGAAGGAAGTCATAAAAAATCCTGCTGATCTTCCGCCGAGAGCTACAGACAGTATCCAGGACTATGATGGAGCTGTTGTTACAAAATCAGCCTCCGACGAGGAATATATTCCGAAAGTCAGAAAAATGAGCGATTCAACAAGAGCAAAGGAAATGCGCTCAAAAAGGAAGAAGAAAAAACAGCCAGTTTTTACATATGATCGTGAATCTCCGGATGGCATTTACACAAGACCGCAGAAAAAGAAAAAGAAATTTATCGTTTCTCATGACGACAGCAAGAAGAAAAAGGCTGATCCCATGGACGCCGTGGATCTTTCGGCAAATGCTGATCCGTCTGCGCTTGACGTTTCAATCGAGCCTGCTGAGTTGCGCAGTATAAACACAGGCGAACAGAAGAAAAAAAGAAAAGGCGACACGATCAAGGATTACGACAGCTTTGAGGATGCAAAGGAAATCAGAAGATCCATAACTGACCTTAAAACAAGTCTTTCATTCAGGCTTGTCGTCCTGACCGTTTTATTGGTATTTTCATCTATCGGTTCGTTCGGAAGCATGATAGGACTTCCTGTTCCTGTAATGCTGACGCATAAAGATCCGGTAATATTTTCAGTAACTCAGCTTATTGTTGTACTTCTCTCAATGATCGTGTCAGCAGACACTGTTAAAAGCGGACTTTCAAAACTGATAAAATTTAAGGCTGATACAGACAGTCTTGCCGCATTTGCCGCACTTGCTTCTGCCGCCGCTTCATTTTCATGCCTGTTAAGTCCGGTACAAGTCAACGCCGGAAAGATAAATCTGTACACGCCCATAGCATTAATGGCAATGCTTCTGAATGCTCTTGGAAAAAGACTTATCCTAAAGAGAGCAGAGCTAAATTTTGACTTTGCCTCAAACGAAAAAAACAAATATTCCATTTTCTGTGTCGAGGATGAAATACGCTCCGAAAGTCTTACAAGAGGGGCAATAGGAGATTTTCCTATACTTGCAGGAATGAAAAAAACCGGATTTATAAAAGATTTTTCAAAGTACACCTTTTCGACGGACAGTGCGGATAAGCTTTGTAAAGGACTGACTCCGTTTATCATAATTTTTTCAGCCCTGGCTTCAATTGCCGTAACGCTTATAAAATTCAGAGCGTTCAGTACAGACTCAATAGTATTCGGACTCTCCATATTCACAATTTACATCAGTGCATGTTCATGTATGGCAATGCCCCTTATTGCAAATATTCCGCTTGGCAAGGCAGCAAAAAAATATTCAAGAAATCACGGCGTAATGCTTGGATATCAGAGCGTTGAGGATTTTTATGACGTAAATTCAGTCATGACTGACGCAAACCGTCTTTTTCCTGCCGGAACTGTCAGTCTTTGTTCGATAAAACTTTTCTCGGATACTAAAATTGACGAAGCGCTTCTTGACGCCGCAAGTCTTACAGCCCATGCGGACAGCGTTTTAAAGGAGCTTTTCAATGACGTTATTGCCGGAAAGGAAATAATGCTCAAAAAAGTCGAAAACTTCATGTACGAGGACGCTATGGGAATATGCGGCTGGGTAGACAACAAGCGAATACTTCTGGGAAATCGTGAGCTTATGCTGAGCCATAATATTGAGGGGATCCCGACCAAAACAAAGGAAACGGAATTTACAGAAGGCGGAAAGGATGCCTTGTATCTTTCAGTTTCCGGAAATCTTGCGGCAATGTTTATAATTGAGATTTCCGCAAGTCCTGCTGTGAAAAAAGCAATGAACCGCCTTGAAAAACATGATATGGCAGTTATTATAAAGACTATTGATCCTTTTATTACTATAAACAGAATATCAGGACTTTTTGGTTTTTCAGAAGAACTTATCAAAATAATTCCTACCAGAATGATAAAGGAATACGACGAAGAAACCAGAAAGGTCAAGAAAACAAGTACCTCGCTTGCCTGCTCCGGAAAATTCGGATCATTTGTGAGCCTGCTTATGTCAGCAAAATCCATAAGAAAAACTGTTTCACTGGGAATTATTCTCCAGTCAGTCTCGGCGCTTCTCGGAATGGGTATAGTTTCACTCCACTGCCTTATGGGCGCTTTTGCTGAGCTTTCTCCGGTCTGGCTTGTTATGTACAACCTTATATGTACAGCGATAACTGCCTTTGTTGTAGGCGTTAAAAAGATATAATAACAAAGCAATTACGGGATGTCCTACGTTTCAGGGCATCCCTTTGCTTTATTTGTCGAAATGCAGGCTTTACCTGAATTTTTAGAGATTTTTCACACATTTGCCACATTGAAAGAGCTGTTTTAGTTGCATTTTCATTAAATTCATGATATAATATATTGAACGTATTTATAAACAGGAGTACGGTATAACAAGAACTTGTGAAAGGAGCAGATCTGTCTTTAAATGAAAATATGACCCGTCATTTATTCACCGGCAGATCGAAATTAATATTATGTGCGGAATAGTTGGATATGTAGGGCCGAGAGAATGTACGGACGTTCTCATGGATGCTCTTTCAAAGCTTGAATACAGGGGATATGATTCAGCCGGTATTGCTGTCTTTGAAAACGGCGAAATAAAAGTTGCCAAGTCAAAGGGCAGACTTACTGACCTTGCTGAAAAGATGAACAGCTCCCATAAACCGTCCGGTCATGCCGGAATCGGTCATACACGCTGGGCAACACATGGAGAACCTTCCGATATTAACTCACACCCACACAGCGGCAGAAGAGTCACAATTGTACATAATGGAATAATTGAAAATTATAAGGTTCTGAAGGATTTTCTGCTCGACCAGGGATATGAATTCCAGAGCGAAACTGATACAGAGGTTGTAGCTCAGCTTATTGACTACTATTACCATGGCGATCCTGTTGACGCCATTATAAAGGCTATCGCAGAACTTGAAGGCTCATTTGCGCTTGGAATCGTCTTTTCTGACTTCAAGGATGTGATCTATGCTGTAAGACGTGAAAGTCCGCTTATTGCCGGCGTTGGAAAGGGCGAAAGCTTCATTGCCTCGGATGTTCCGGCATTCCTGAAATATACAAAAGACTATTACCTTCTTGACTACGATGAAATAGTTGAGCTTAGCAACGACGGCATAAAAATCTACGACCGCCATAAAAATGAAATACACAAGGAACTGAAAACCGCCGACTGGGACATGGACGCCGCCGAAAAGGGCGGATATGAGCATTTTATGCTAAAGGAAATTCATGAACAGCCAACAGCGGTAAAAACAACAATATCGCCAAGAATTATAAACGGTCTGCCGAATCTTGAAGAATGCGGAATAACTCCGGAAAAGCTTCGGGAATTCGATAAAATCTATGTCGTTGCCTGCGGTACTGCAATGCATGCTGGCATGGTGGGAAAATACGTTATAGAAAAGCTTGCGAGAGTTCCGGTTATTGTTGATATTGCCTCTGAATTCAGATATCGTGATCCTCTTGTAACGGACAGAGATCTTGTCATTATAATTTCTCAATCCGGCGAAACTGCTGACAGCCTTGCTGCGATGAGACTTGCAAAGAAGCTTGGCGCACAGACTCTTGCAATAGTAAACGCAAAGGGAAGTTCTATTGCCCGTGAAGCCGATATGCTGATATATACCCATGCCGGTCCTGAGATCGCTGTTGCTTCAACAAAAGCATATATGGTTCAGATTGCCGTTATGTACCTTTTAGCATTTGAACTTGCTCTGGCAGTTGATGCAATTGATGAAAACGAATGCAGACGCCTGACTGCACTTTTACAGCAGACTCCGGATTATATCTCTGAAATTCTCAAAAACAAGGAGAACGCACAGTTTATAGCTTCTTCCCTTATCACTGCCGACAGTCTGCTTTATATCGGCAGAGGACTTGACTATGCGCTTAGCATGGAAGGTTCACTGAAACTGAAAGAAATCTCATATATCCACTCTGAATCATATGCTGCTGGTGAGCTTAAGCATGGTACTATTTCCCTTATCTCAGACGGAATGCCTGTAATTGCAGTTGCAACACAAAAGGCACTGTTTGACAAAACAGTAAGCAATATTAAGGAAGTAAAGGCAAGAGGAGCTAAAGTTGTTATCGTCTGCCGCAGCAACTATGAACCGGAAAAGGATGTTGCAGACTTTAAGTTCGGACTTCCTGATGTCGATGATATTCTCATGCCTATGGCGGCAGTTGTTCCGCTTCAGCTTATAGCCTACTACACATCCGTTCTCAAGGGAAATGATGTTGACAAACCGAGAAATCTTGCAAAATCAGTAACAGTTGAATAAAAAAGAGGCAGTACTGTATATTGCAGTACTGCCTAAAATATGGAGAATGTTTTTATGAAGTTAACAAAAAAAATTGCAGCCTTTGCTGTTGCCGCCGTAACTGCCATTTTATGTGCAGTTACGAATGTTGGTGCAGAGGGCTATTCAGAGGATGACGATTATTCCTCTGATACTGATGAATACATAACCAGCGGAGATTATCAGTATTCCGTCCGTCAGGACGAGGATGGAAACGATGTGGCTTTTCTTGAAAAATATACAGGAAGCGACACTGAAATCGACATACCTGAGACCATAGATGATTACAAGGTAATAGGTCTTGGTGACGGTACATTCTACGAAAATAAAAAAATTACTGAAGTAACGCTTTCAAAAAATCTCACCGACTTCGGAATAGCTCCGTTTTATGGCTGTACCTCCATCATGGAATTCAAGGTTGACGAAGATAACGAGCTTTACACGACCGACAGCGACGGAGCAGTTGTTCACAAGGGAGGTTTAGCAATACTTGCTTATCCTACAGGAAAAAATCCTGAAAAGTACACTGTTGCAGATGGCGTAAGCATAATAAACGCCAGCACTTTTGCTATGTGTACAAATCTGAAAGAGCTTGTTCTTCCGGACAGCTTAAAGTACGTGGGATACTATGCGTTTGCAGAATGCACATCTCTTGAAACTGTCGTTTTGCCGGACAATATTACAGAAATAAGCAATTATATGTTTTCCGGCTGTACATCGCTGAGAAATGTAACTCTGCCAAAAAATCTCCAGAAAATCGGAGACGCAGCATTTTTCAACTGCAAATCGCTCGATGTCATTGACTTCCCATCCACTCTTTCTGAAATCGGACAGGCTTCATTCTGTTCGACCGGCTTTACTTCAATCACAATTCCTGCTACAATATCCACGATCGGCTACAGTGCCTTTGGTTTCCATACTGATGACACAGATCAGATCGTAGCAGATGAAAACTTTGTCATAATGGGTTACAGCGGCAGCTATGCGCAGACCTACAGTCGTGAGAACAGCATTGAGTTTGTGGCGCTTGACGAGGAAGAAAAAGCGTCTGAACAGGCGCAGCAGGAGGCAAAGGAAAAGACAAATTCCAGGGGAAAAATTACCGGAATATGCGTTGGCGTCGGAATATGCTTTACCGTTGCTATAATCCTAACTATAATAGCTGTTCCTGGACGTAAAAAGAAAAAAGCTGAGGAGAATGGGGAAAATAACTCTGATAATGACGAAAGTACGGAGGAAAAGGAATGAAAAATACCCCTAAAAAATTATTGTGTACACTTCTTGCTGCTACGGCAATGCTTTCGTTTACAGCTGTAAATGTATACGCACACGAGGACGGCGAGGACGAAACAACACAGTCGCAGTCCGATTCACCGGAGCTTTTTGAAGGCGATGTTTTTTCAAATGAAGCATTTACCTATAATAAGGCAAATGGTGGAGTTTATATAACCTCATGCGACTCCAATACAACATCCGTAAACATTCTGGAAAGCGTTGACGGCTATAAGATACTCGGAATATACGACAATGCATTTTCCGGATGTTCACAGCTGCGCTCGGTCAGCATAGCCGACGGTATCAGTTATATCGGAAAATCAGCGTTTCTGTCCTGTGAAAAGCTTGAAACCGTAAAACTTCCGTCAGACATAACGACCATACCAGAACAGTGCTTTGCACAATGCACCAGCCTGAAGGATATAGAAATACCGGATACTGTTACTTCCATCGGATCGTATGCATTCAGCTACTGTGACAATCTTAGCGAGCTTAAACTGCCGTCATCTGTAACTGAAATCGGTGACTATGCCTTTGCGTTTTCAAATATGGCTGAAAGCTTTAAGGTTGAAGAGGGCGTCAAAACCATAGGCTACATGGCTTTTTACTGCACAGACGGCATCAAAAACATATCGCTTTCATCAACTGTAGAAACAATAGGAACACTTGCTTTTGCTGGCTGTACTGGTCTTGAAAGCTTCGAGACTGCTGAAAACAGTCAGTATTTCAAGACATCAGGAGGCGTTCTGTACTCGAAAGACGGTACAATTCTTGAATGCTTCCCTATGGGAAAGAACACCGTTGAATTTACAATTCCTGATACAGTTAAATTCATTCCGTCCGGGGCTTTCTTTGATAATCCATATGTAGAAAAAGTAAACATGCCGGACAGCGTTGAAGCTATCGGCGAAGGAGCATTTTCAAACTGTACGGCACTCAGGCATATTAACCTTTCGCAAAAGCTTACCGAGATAGGCGACAGCGTTTTCTGTGACTGTTCCTCACTCAAAAGCATAGATATTCCTGCATCAGTTGCAACGATCGGAAATTATGCGTTTCTTGAATGTACATCGCTCAAGAGCATCACAATTCCGGACACAGTAACATCTATAGGCGATTATGCTCTTGGCTTTACTGATGACGATGAGGGCAAATTTCATAAGCTTGACGGCTTTGAAATAAAGGCAAACTTCGATACCGCCGCTAAGGATTATGCAAAAAAGAATCATGTTTCAATAGACTACCTTGACGGAAACAAGGATCTGCCATACATTATTGCCGTTGTATGTGTTATTGCTGTTATTGTTATAGGAATCGCTGTTTCAGTTGTAATTGTTATCAGAAAAAAGAAAAAGTCTGATGAATTTTATCAGAAATAAGCAGATATGCACAAAAGCAGTCCGATCGATTTGTCAAATCTGACTATAATTTAACTAATATTTTTTTAGGTATTGACAACGATTGTTTTATGTGATATAATTTATATTACAAACCGTTGAGGCGGAGATAACGGCAGTTATGCTTGTACAGAGAACCTGCGTTGCTGAGAGTCAGGTGAGAAACAGATTGTCAAATGGACCGCTGAGGGTGCAGTCAAATGTGATAATTCACAGAGTATTCTGCAACGTGTTGGCATACGTTAGTTGCCGGGGATATATTAGTATCCTTTAAAGTGCACAGCTAATGCTGTGAATCAAGGTGGCACCACGGATAGTGTATTTTATTCGTCCTTGACAGATCTGAATTTTCTGTCAGGGACGTTTTTGTTTTACCCGGCAGAAAAAATACATGCTCGGGAGGTACAATAAAATGAACACAAAGCGATGGCAAAACTTAATGTAACACTCAAACCAATCTGTGCATACTGTACATCTGGTTAAAAACAGTATGCAAATCACCACAGCAATACGGAAAATAAACATGAAAATAATTTATTCGGAGGAAACTGAAATGAAATATAATAACGTTGATTTTGACACATACCTTAAAAGCTATCCTGATGAGAACGGATACTTCGGACATTACGGCGGAGCTTATATTCCGGATGAGCTGAAAAAGGCTATGAACGAAATTACAGAGGCTTATCTTACGATCTGCAAATCAAGCAAATTTATAAGTGAACTGCGCCGCATACGCAAGGAATTCCAGGGCAGACCTACTCCTGTTTCATACCTTGAAAGACTTTCAGGCAGCATCGGAAATGTTCAGCTTTATGTAAAGCGTGAAGATCTTAACCACACAGGCGCTCACAAGCTCAATCACTGCATGGGCGAAGCTCTGCTTGCAAAGTACATGGGCAAGAAAAAGGTTATTGCTGAAACCGGCGCAGGCTCACACGGCGTTGCACTTGCAACAGCGGCTGCATATTTCGGCCTTGAATGCGATATTTACATGGGAAGCGTTGACGTAAAAAAACAAGCACCTAACGTTGCAAGAATGAAAGTCCTTGGCGCTAACGTTGTTGAGGTAACAGAAGGCAACCAGACTCTTAAAGAAGCTGTTGACGCAGCATTTACAGCTTACACCAAAGAATACAAGGACTGCATTTACTGCATAGGCTCAGTAGTCGGTCCGCATCCTTTCCCTATGATCGTAAGAGATTTCCAGAGCGTTGTCGGAATTGAAGCAAGAGAACAGTTCATTGAAATGACAGGAGAGCTTCCTGACGCTGTTGTTGCCTGCGTAGGCGGCGGTTCAAACGCTATGGGCATGTTCTCAGGATTCTTAAATGACCCTGTAGAAATCTATGGCGTTGAGCCTCTCGGAAGAGGTGCATCAATCGGCGATCATGCTGCAAGCCTTACCTATGGTACTGAAGGCGTTATGCATGGCTTTAATTCCATTATGATAAAGGACGAAAACGGTGAACCAGCGCCTGTATATTCAATTGCAAGCGGTCTTGATTATCCTGCAAGCGGCCCTGAACACGCATTCCTGAAAGAGCTTGGAAGAATAAACTATGATGCTGTAACAGATGAAGAAGCTGTTGACGCATTCTTCAAGCTTTCAAGAATGGAAGGAATTATACCGGCTCTTGAAAGCTCACATGCTGTAGCCTACGGAATGAAGCTTGCAAAGAAGATGAATAAGGGCTCAGTACTTATCAACCTTTCCGGAAGAGGCGACAAGGATATGGATTATATCATTGAAAAGTATGGTATAAGATAATTAACCTGCTAAATCCAAAACCCCATAATATAAATTTAGAGTCCGACGGGTGTTGCCTGCCGGACTCCGTTTTTTGTTTTAGAGCGTGTTCAGTATCTTAATCATTGTCCCATAAGCCGCATCCAGCCGGCATTATAGAAAATATTCAGCTCCTCAAGGTATCTTTTAGCATCATCAAGCGGCATGTCATGTATCAGCATTTCAAAATAAGCGTTTATCATGCCAGTAACGAGAATATGCTCCAGCCGTTCATCTATATATGGAACACTCCTACCAAGCCCCTTCAACACCTCATAATAGGCATGTGTGGATTCAACCTCAAGCTCTGTCAATTCATCTATAATCGATGCATATTTTGTGCCGTCAGAGCATTCCAGAATAAGATGAAACTCATCCCTGTGATCAAACATATATAAAAGCGTTTCATACATGCATTTACGAGTCGTTTTTGACATGTGATCCGGTTGTTTTTCCGGTGGAAGAGCAGCAAATTCAGCAAGCGCCGCTTTATATTTGTTCAGTGCATATTCATAGACATCGCCCACAAGCGCACCGAAGAGCTCCTCCTTGCTGTTATAATACCCATAAAAAGCACCCGTTGTTACACCTGCTTTTTTCACTATATTTCTGAGTGATGCGCTGCGGTAACCTTTTTCCAGAAATTCCAATTTTGCAGCATTATGGATCATGGAAAGCGTTGAATTATCCTGACTGTTCATATATTAGCCTCTTTGTAACATTGTTATATAAGTGTTATTATAATTGCATTTTCGTTTTGTGTCAAGTATTTTATGTGAATTTGTATTATATGCTTATTTAGCAGTGTTTAATATGTGGAATATTACTGAATTTATATCTATATAAACAAAAAATCCGAATCAAAAAGATTCGGATTAAATGGCTCCCCAAGTTGGACTCGAACCAACGA
>CAKSJL010000011.1 GCA_934463345.1 uncultured Oscillospiraceae bacterium
ATGTAGATCATCTTGCACTGTCCCTTTTCAGCGTACGCAAGGCTTCCCTCGACAATACCTGTGTCTCGGCTTTCAACGCACAGACCGCCTATTGAAAGCTCCGGTGAAAAGATCGTTCTTACTGTCGAGTATGTATTTGCGACCTTTACGATAACGCCGACAAGTCCCTCCGAGGTGACAACAGGATCGTAAAGCGAGATGCCGTCGCTTGAACCTCTGTCAATGACAAATGTTCCATATGGATCATTGACAGATCTTGAAATAACAGTACATGGCGGAGAAAGCTTGAAATCCTCGTTTTCCTCCTTTATGCCTATAAACTTTCTTAGGTCCTCGATTTCGGATTTCATATCCTCATATTCTATAAGTCTGCCGTTTAACTCGGAAATCTTTTCACGCAGCTGTCTGTTTTCCTCGACATACTTTTCCGAATCCAGAAAAAGATCTATGACCAGCCCGACCTTGTCGGAAATTGCATTTGAAAACTGCCTTACCGGATTTAAAACTGTTCCGACAGACTGCGAAATAAACGGTACCTTGCCGCCTTTTGTGGCGGAAAAAAGGGCAATTCCAAGAAAAAATCCGGCAATGCAGAGGATTATCTTGAATTTGACGCTTTTAAAAAACTGCCCCACATTGATTCTCCTTTCCGTATTTTCAGGGGGTACTGCCGCAAAAACGGTTTATGCTTCCGGATAACGGCGGTACAAACACATTTTCTCAGTAATAGCGTGTTTCGTCTGTAAGTGCGTCCTCAAATTTGTCAATGTCCTCTAATATTTTTCCTGTACCCTCAGCAACGCAGTCCAGAGGATATTCAGCGATATACACAGGCATACCGGTTTCACGGCTTATAAGCTTGTCAAGACCTCTTAAAAGCGCTCCGCCGCCTGCGAGAGTAATACCCTGGTCTATAATATCCGCAGAAAGCTCCGGAGGAGTTTTTTCGAGTGTTATCTTTATCGCTTCAATAACTCTTGAAAGCGGTTCTGTCAGTGCATCACGTATTTCAGTGGATGTAACTGTAATATTTTCCGGCAGACCATTTAAAAGGTTTCTGCCCTTTATCTCCATTGTTTTTTCACTTTCTCCCGGAAAGGCAGAACCAATTTCTATCTTTATATTTTCAGCGGTTCTTTCACCTATCAGAAGATTATATTTTTTCTTTATAAAGTTTATGATGGATTTGTCAAATTCATCTCCGGCAACTCTGACCGAGCGTGAAGCCACGATTCCTCTGAGCGAAATAACCGCAACTTCGCTTGTTCCGCCGCCGATATCAACTATCATGCTTCCGGAAGGCTCTGATACTGGAAGTCCTGCGCCTACAGCGGCAGCCATCGGCTCTTCGATTATAAAGACAGGCTTTGCTCCGGCTTTTTCGGCAGCTTCCTTGACAGCTCTCTTTTCAACAGCCGTTACGCCTGACGGAATGCAGATAATAACCCTTGCTTTGGTAAAAAAAGAACCCCTCAAGGCTTTCTTTATAAATTCCTGAAGCATGGTGGTCGTCATGTCAAAGTCGGCAATAACGCCGTCACGAAGCGGTCTTACGGCAACGATCGAACCCGGGGTTCTGCCGATGACCTCCTTGGCTTTTTTTCCGACATATTTTGCTTTTCCGGCTCTGGTGTCAACTGCAACAACTGAAGGCTCTCTTATAATAATACCTTTTCCTCTCATATATACGAGAGTATTGGCAGTGCCCAGATCTATTCCAATGTCCTTTGTAAACATTTAAGCATTTCTCCTTTTGTATGTTCCCTTTTCTTTTCTATTATTTTATTATACCACTAAATCCGACGTTTCACAACAAAATTTTAAGGTAAAAAAACCGCAGATAAGCTGCAATGATTTGTACAGTTTGTTGAGAATGCATGTAAAAACAGGATCTTAAATCATGCAATGGCTTTGGAAAGCTTAGGATAAATGCACAATGATATCAGCATAAAGATGATCTGTGCCACGCTCATGGAAAATTCAAAGCCGACCGTAAGCTTAATTATCACAAGGTTTATACTTGTCGGAGAAATTCCGATTTCCTTTGAATATGCAAGCCAGCTGAGCATGTCTGAATTTACAGCGCCCTTGGCGGCAATTGAACCTACTATTGCACCAGCTACTATCAGCATAATCAGCAAAATTTTGTTTTTCATTCTGTTCCCTCTTTTTTGTCATTTTGTTTGAAAGCGTTTGCTATCTGCGGCTGAATTACTGTCCTGTTGAGCCGAAGCCGCCGCTGCTTCTGTCCGTTTCATCAAGTGTATCCGTTTCGGTTATTTCAGGAAGCAGAACAGGGGTTACGACAATCTGGGCTATCCTCATGCCGTTTGTGACTGTAAAGCTTTCGTGTCCGTGGTTTATAAGCGGAACTTTTATCTCGCCTCGGTAATCGCTGTCAACAACTCCTACGCAGTTGACAAGAGCAATTCCGTGCTTTGACGCAAGTCCTGAACGGGGATATATCATAAGCGCTGCATTTTCGCAGTCCGGTGCGGCAGAGATTCCTGTTGGGATCATTTTTATCTCTCCCGGCGCTATAATAATATCTGTGTCTGTGCAGGCTGAAAGATCAAGTCCTGCGCTGCCCTTTGTTGCTCTCTGAGGAATAACAGCATTTTCGTTTAGTTTTTTTATTTTAAGTGTCATATTTTTCTCCAGTTATAGAACGCCTCTGTAATAAAGGCCTCTTGTTATATTTTCTTTTTTTGCTCCACCGTTTTTATAGCTGTCAATAATGTCAGATATCTCCGACGGAGTTTCATCAGTAAAGTAAAGCGTCAGGAAGTCCATTCCTTTAAGTTCGTCAAGTTTGTCGGCAAGGTACAGAACCTGTGAATTGAGAAGCTCGGTATAGCCGCCATGACAGGCGATTTTAAAACTTCTGCCTGTTCTGTCAGTAAGCTCCTTACGACACTTTCCGCAGCCGGTTTCATTTTTGACCGGGCAGTTTGCAGTAAGCATGACAGGAAGTCTGCCGTATGCAATAATTCCTTTGGGAATAGGTGAGGTTAACGCCTGAGCCTGGCTGAGCTTCAGCTCAAACGAAAGGGTGATGCTCTCAAGACCGGATTCTGCGAGAACTCCGGCGCTGTATGAATTGGCGACGTTAAGACCGAAATCGCCGTAAAGCTCAAAGCCGTATTCCGCACCAATCTGTATATAAGCTGCATTATTGCACATCAGCCTTTTAAAGCCAAGCTTTGCCGCACATTCAAGATTTTTTCTGAGCTTTTTTTCATCTGAAATGAACCTTGGCGGCTCTGCAATGATCTTGTCTGCATATTTTGCCGTATCAGCGCACAGAAGCTCAAGCGGAATAATTATCATGTCTGCTGAAAGTGCAGCGTTTAAATGTTTTAAATCGGCAATTCTTGCCCGTATATGTCTTTTTCTGCTGTGATATTCAGCTGGTATTTCCGGAAGTCTGCCGGAAATATTTTTCCTGAATGTGTTTTTTTCAATTCTCAGGCTGTTAAGCTCCGATACAGCTCTTCGGCGCAGTTCGTTCAGTTCGCCGGCGCTGACGGAAAGTCCGTCGTCAATTACAGCTTCGATTTCATCAAGGCTGTAAACTGTATCGCCCAGTTTTGAAAGCTGTCTTTCAAGAAATTCACAGTTGACCGGCTTGTTTATAGCCTTTTGAGGAACATTTCCCGTTACGGATACGCTGTTGTCCGAATCGTCTGATGCAGTCAGCCTTAACGGACTGTCATTTTTTATTTCAGCTGAAAAATGTATGCCGCTGACCTTTCTTTCGGTTCTGTAAAGCTTATGTATTTCCGGAAATACTGTTTTTGCGGAGGTCACATCCTCCTTTTCCCTTGTCCCGAACATGTCGTTTCTTTTCCCGGTGAAATACCCGTCAGTAAAGCCGCTTCGTGAGAAAACCGCTCTGAGCAGTTCCATATCATACGGTTTCCCTTCAAGGGCATTTCTGAACGACGAAACAGCAGCAGCCACATACTCCGGACGCTTCATCCGACCTTCGATTTTAAGGGATGTGACGCCCGAATTTATAATTTCATCTGTATGCTCTGCAAGCGAAAGATCTTTAAGCGAGAGTGCGCATGAATTTCTGTTTCCGGCAGCCGAAAAAGTAAGTCTGCATGGCTGCGCACAAAGACCTCTGTTTGCGCTTCTCTGACCGATAACAGCCGACAGGTAGCATTGACCTGATACGGACATGCAGAGTGCGCCATGCACAAAAATTTCAGTTTCAATTCCAAGAGAGGAGATCTCAGCTATTTGTTTCGCTGAAAGCTCTCTTGAAAGCACAACTCTTTTGAAGCCGAGCTTCTTTGCAAAAAGCGCTCCGGCAGGGGAGTGAACGGTCATCTGTGTTGAGGCGTGAAGCCTGGCTTCCGGACAAACAGATTTTATTATATCAGCTGCACCTGCGTCCTGAACAATAAATGCGTCAGCTCCGGCAGAAACCGCTGTTTTTATTGCCTGTACAAACTCCCTGACCTGACTGTCAAAAATAATTGTATTTACAGTTACATAAAGTTTTTTTCCGTAAAGATGACAGAGATCAGCCGCTTTTTCAAGCTCGTCAGTGTCAAAGTTGGCAGCATTCTGTCTTGCAGAAAATGTTTTTCCGCCGACATAGACAGCGTCAGCGCCGCACCTTAATGCTGCTGTGAGCGATTCGTACGATCCGGCAGGCGCTAAAAGCTCGGGCAGCGGCATTACTTTTCAGCTTCCTTTTCAAGCTTTTCCAGTCTGACCTTGAGAGCCATGTTCTCCTTTAAAGCAGCGTCACGTTCTATCCTTGCCTTTCCGGCTTCGTCAACATATTCCTTTGCCTGTGCCCTTATGCTTTCAGCGTTTGCCTGAGACTTGCTTAAGTCGTCAAGCGTTGAAAGTGCAACCATGATAGCGGCGGAATATGGCGAAATAGACGTTGCTCCGGATGATATATCATTTATTTTCTTTTCAAGCAGCTTTGCAAGACCATATACATAGCTCGGAGCTTCCTCGGTCTGGAGCATATACTCCTTGCCGCAAATAATAACCTTTACTCTGTTAAGCATTTTTTTCTCCATTCTGAGTTTTGTAAAAACATGTCTGTCCAGGAAATATATGTGCATCAAGGCTGCTGAATAACGCCATCTGACAGTAAATTCAGGCAGCCGGCAGCCTATACAATATAATTATAATATATTTTGCACCAAATGAAAATACCCCGGATAAAATTTTTTCAGGTTTTTCAGAAATATCTTATAAGAGCTGCAACCTTTCCGAGTATTTCAACATCGTCTGCTATGATAGGATCCATACTGTCATTTTCAGGCTGGAGTCTGAAATGTCCGCTTTCCTTGTAGAAGGTCTTGACTGTTGCGTTTTCGCCGTCCACCAGAGCCACGACAACATCACCGTTATCGGCATAGCTTGTCTGTTCGACAACGATCAGGTCGCCGTCATATATTCCAATGTTTATCATGCTGTCGCCCTTTATTTTCAGGGCAAACAGCGGATTGGAATAGGTTTTTTCAGAAGTAAAACTTATATATTCAGTTATGTTTTCAATTGCTGTTATCGGAATTCCGGCAGCAACGTTTCCGACAACAGGCACGCTTGTGGAAACCTCCGGACCCTTGAGCTTTATTGCTCTGTTGTGGTTATCCATTTTTTCGATGTATCCCTCATCAACAAGAATACTTATATATTTATGAACTGTCGATGTTGATTTTATATTGAGAGCATTGCATATCTCCCTGATTGTAGGAGGATAACCGTTTTCGATCGATTCCTTTATAAACTGGTAAATGGCCATAGCCTTTTCATTAAGCATAATTTTCCCCGTTTCACTGTCCAAGCTTTTTGTATATCATTTTTGCGACCTTATAAACGTCGCCGCAGCCAAGCGTTATTACGAGATCGCCCTCCTGCGCATTTTCACATACATAATTGCAGACATCATCAAAATTTCTGTATTTTCTTTCATCAGTATATTCAGCATTTCTGTCCTGCGGGAAGCAGACGCAGCCGTCTATTTTTGCCGCAAGATCCTCAGCAAAAATGTTATAGGTGTTTTTTTCTCTTGAACCCATTATGTCAGTAAGGACTGCTATATCAGGTATTGAAAGCGCCTTTGCAAAATCGTCAAGCAGAAGGGCGGTTCTTGAAAACGTAAATGGCTGAAATACTGCCCATACACGCTTGTAGCCCATATTTACAGCCGCTTCAAGAGTTACTGAAAGCTCTGTCGGATGGTGGGCATAGTCGTCAACGATCGTAACGCCCTTTGCCTTTCCTATAAGCTCAAAGCGTCTGCCGGCGCCTCTGAAATCACAAAGTCCCTTACGGATATTTTCAAATGAAACTCCAGCATAGAATGAAGCGGCGGCGGCGGCAAGAGAATTTAAGACGTTATGCATTCCGGCAACGTGCAGAGTGATTTTTCCCAGAGCATCGCCCTTATGCATAAGAGTATATTCTGTTTCCATTCCTGAAACCCTTGTTATGTTTTCAGCGTAATAATCATTTTTCGGATCAAGACCAAAGGTTATGATTTCCTTTCCCTCAATGCCGTTTACCGCCCGGAGAGTATTTTCATCATCGCCGTTTATTATAAGAGCCTTTGTTGCCATCTGAGCAAACTTATGGAATGACTTTATAATATTTTCAAGGTTTTTGAAATAGTCGAGATGATCCTCGTCGATATTGAGTATTACCGCTACATCAGGATAAAGCTTCAGGAATGTATCGACAAACTCGCATGATTCGCAGACCATGATGTCACTTTTTCCCGCACGTCCGCTTCCTCCTATGCAGGGGAGCTTTCCGCCGATAAACGCTGAAAGGTCAACGTCTGCCGTCCAGAGAATCTGTGCTGTCATGGAAGTTGTGGTAGTTTTTCCATGAGTTCCCGAAATACATATTGCGTTGCTGTACCAGCTTGTAACTATTCCTAATAGTTCGCTTCTTTCCAGAACCGGAACGCCGCTTGCCTTTGCTGCAATAAGCTCCGGGTTGTCAGCCATTATTGCGGCTGTGTGTACAATCAGGTCTGCGCCTTCGATATTTTCAGCTCTCTGACCGAGAAAAACGGGTATTCCCATTTTTCTGACAGCTTCGAGAGTTTCAGTTTCATTGTTGTCAGAGCCTGTAAGATAGTAACCCTGTGAGTGAAGTATCTGTGCAAGCGGATACATTCCCGAGCCGCCGATACCTATAAAGTGAATGTGTTTTTTTCCTTTTAATATATCTTTGTTCATAATAATAACCTCTTGAATTAATATTGTCTTTTGTATATTTTATCCGTAAGTGTTCAATAATATCCCTGTAAACATAGCAGCCGTAACAGGCTGACAGACAAGGAGGTCATCTTGCCGGATGAATATTTCAGACATTAAAATCAGAAAAACAATTACAGAGGGACGTCTGAGGGCGATCGTTTCAATAACAATTGACGATGCCGTTGCCGTTCATGACATCAAGGTGGTTCAGGGGGACGAAAGGCTTTTTGTGGCTATGCCGAGCCGAAAGGACGATAACGGTGTTTTTCGTGATATTGTCCACCCAATTTCTCCTGAAGCCAGAAAGGCGATAGAATCCGAGATTCTTGAAGCATACAGCCGTCATCTTGCCTTTGCGGAGGCAGAAGCTCAGGCGGTCTGAGCTTTCGGACTATATCGTATCAGAACCCGTCTTTACAGGTATGGATCTGTAAAGACGAGTTTTTTATTTTTCCGGTGAAGCCTTTAACATATGCCATGCCCTGAGAACGCCTATCTGCGTTTTGGAATCTGTTATTTCGCCGTTTAAGACCATGCTTACCGCCTTTTCAAGCGGTATTTTTTCTACGTCAAGAAATTCGTCCTCGTCAAGGTCCTGTGCGGAAAACTCAAGTTCTGACGCAATGTAAAGGTGTATTACCTCGCTTACATATGCCGGAGTCGGAACGATCTCTCCGAGATATTCGTATTTTTTGCAGGTACAGCCGGTCTCTTCGAGCAGCTCACGTTTTCCGCAGTCATAATGCTTTTCGCCCGGTTCGATCTTTCCGGCAGGAATTTCAAGCATTACTTTGTGGTGCGGATATCTGTACTGCCTTACCATAAGTATTTCTTCGTTGTCTGTTACAGGTATGATAGTTACACCGCCTGAATGATGCACTACGTCACGCTGTACCTCCTTTCCGTTTTCGAGAAGAGCTGTGTCCTTTGTGACCTCAAAAATTCTTCCTTTGTATACGCTTTCGCTTGAAACTGTTTTTTCCTCAAGATGCATGATTTAGTCCTCCTTATTCTTCTGACTGTTTTCTCTGCCGGAGCAGAGGTTTTCTTCATATATGCTCTGGAGCTTCAGAGGCTGCGGATCGTCGTAATCATAGAAGTGAACGTGTCCGCCGCCCGCCTTGTTCTTTCTCATCAGAAACAGGTAAAGTCCAAACAGCATAATGCCGCTCAGTGATATCATAAGTCCTTCTTTAAGACCCGGAGTCTCATAGCGGAACTCAATTTTATTTTCGCCCTGTTCAGCCTTTACAGCCATAAATCCGTAGCTTACCCTTTCAACGTCAGCAGGCTTTCCGTTTACATATGCCGTCCAGCCGTCATCGTAAGGAACGCTGAAAAATACAAGCTTTGAGCTGTCGAGCGTAATTTCTGCGTTAAAGCCGTGGGAATCGTAAGTGAAGCTGGAGCATGCGTTTTCTGAAAGCTTTTTACAGTCCTCAAGATATTTCATGCCGTTTAAACCGACAGCCTTTTCGGCAGGCAGACTTGTTATTATATCAGAATACTTTTCAGCCTGTTCCTTGTCAAGGACCAATGCTCTTGTAAGTATTCTTTCCTTTGTCTGGTCTGTGTATTTTTCGGTTATATCTGTAGTTATATAATTGTCATAGGTAAATCCCATTGGAATATAGTATTCATTTTCGTATATATAAAATCCGTTCTGTTCGGCTATGTACTTAAAGCCCGGCAGACTTATCGTATAGTCATAGGTGTCTTTTTTTCCTGAATAGACCTTGTCAAAATAGTACTTTACAGAGAAAAGTCCTCTCAGCGCATAGTTGTCAAGAGGCGCTCTTGACGCAACGTCACGGGTAACTCCTATTTCTGAGTAAAACTGCATAATGCTTCCCGGAACAATGCTCTGGAATGTTCTCATTGAGGAAAGTCCCCAGAACATAGGGTAGTTGTCATAATTCTCTGAGATATCGATACGGTAATACTGGTTTTCCTGATCCTCCAGTTGTAGATTCTCACTTCCATGTATACCGTTGTTTATGAAGATCTGGTTGTAAGGACCTATCATTGCACCGAAGTATTCAACAGCCGCTGTACATGCAATACAGCAGATAAGCACTGAAACGACAGCTTTGGTCATAAAAGGCTTCCGGTTCATTCTGAGCTGGTTCAGATACCATAAAACAGCCAGTCCGGCAAAGCATATCACAATTGTTATTGCAAAGTGGATCCTGTAGTTTTCAAAGTGGAACCAGACAATATCTCCGTTTTCATCCTTTTTAGGGAACAGTGAGATCAGGCTGAATGCGGCAAGCATTGCTCCGCAGAGCTTTATTCCGCCCTTTAGGTCAATTCTTGTATCGTCAAAAACCTGTGCGGTCATCATTGCCATTATGAGAACAGGCATATAGTACCATCTTGCATAATATGAGCTGTTAAACGCATAGAATGAACAGTTGAGAATCGGTATAAAGGCAAAGATGATGCAGACGGTAACAAGTCTTTTTGCCCAGTGCTTTTTTCTTGAACGTATAAATGCTATAACGCCTGCCATTGAGAACATCGGCAGATAGCCGCCGATAGACGACCACTTTCCTCCGTCCGAGCTGAAAAGGTTAGGTCTTGCCGGAACGTCGGGAATCATAAAGAAGCTTTGTATTATCCTGAGTATTCTGGTGCGGTCATTATAGGCTACAAGGCTCAGACCATATAGACGTTCGTTTATTCTGTAGTTTCCGAGGATTGCAAGTGCGGCAGGAAGAAGCATTGCACAGGCAATCATAACGCCTAATACAGCTTCAATGACAAGAGAGAAAAACTTTTTCCAGGTGATTTCAAAATCCGGCGATTTAAGTCTTACAAGGAAGTATATTACAAGGAAAACAGCCTGACCTGTAAAGAAAAAGTAATTTATTATTCCCATGAGTGCAACGGAAAGCGCAAAAACGCCTCTTCGGTTGTTGTTTACACGTTCTTCCATTGCAATCAGCATAAGAGGGAAAAATGCAGTTACGTCATGAAAATGATTAAAGAATATGTTGTATATCTGGAAACCGGAGAATGAATAAAGGAGTCCTCCGATAAGGGCGGCATTCTTGCCTCTTACAAATCGTCTTATGTAGGCGTATGCAGTCATGGAGGCGACTCCGAATTTCATAGCCAGCAGAACCGGCATAGAAAA
The DNA here is from genome assembly GCA_934463345.1 of uncultured Oscillospiraceae bacterium. Lineage (GTDB taxonomy): Bacteria > Bacillota > Clostridia > Oscillospirales > Ruminococcaceae > Porcipelethomonas. The sequence goes on from CAKSJL010000011.1 coordinate 10,384, forward strand.
TGTGACCAGTGACTGCGGCAGGGGGATAGTCAGCCAGAAAAACGGACTTCCGAGCAGATAAAACGAATATGAACCAAGGAAGTTTGCGCCGAGGTCTGTGCCCCAGTCCCATCCTAAGCCTTCGCTTTTTATAAATTCATGCGCATGATTATAAAAGGGGATCTGCTGCGAATTGTAATCTCCGTAGTAGATATAGTATCCGCCGTTATAGATAAGAAGCGGAATTATTACAAGAAGAAATGCGCAGAAGCCCAAAACAAATGCAGTCAGGTATTTTTCCTGCTTTTTTGAAGAGAGCGGAGAGTTGATTTTCAAGTGTCATTTTCCTTTCTTTTGCAGCTTTACTTTCAGCTGTGTTTTGTTTTAGAACCTGTCTTCACAAGCGTATGCGCATGTCTTTCCAGCAAATTTTTTTGCATACTGCGTTAAAAATGCTTGCCATACACAAGTGTGCCTGCACATTTTTGTCTTGCTTGCGTAAAAATTGTGCTTGGAAATCCGCACACATATCTTGTGAAGGCGGGTTCTTAAAGGGGATATGCACAGTCTGAAGCGGTGCTGAGTATAATATATCAGAGGTCAATTATGCTGGGCATAATGCCGGATTCAGAAACGTCTATAATTCCGAAGGAAGGCTTTCTGCCGTCTCTCGGGCATGAGGTGCTTCCCGGATTCATAATATAGAGGCCGTTTTCGTAGGAACAGAAGCGTTCATGCGTGTGGCCGTAAAGTGCAACATTTGCGCCGAGACTTTCCGCCTTTTTTCTGAGCGTGTCAAGAGAATATCTGACATTGTAACAATGACCATGAGTTGCGAAAATACGGCAGTTATCAGCCGGCATAAGGAAAACTTCATTTTCACTGATGCTTGCAAAATCGCAGTTTCCTTTGACATGGACTATGTTTTTGTCAGGGAATTTTCTGGCGATCATATCAAGCTCTCTTTCACCGTCGCCAAGGTGTATATAACAATCGGCGTAAAAATCTGAAAAGATTCTGTCAAGGGAAGCAAAGCTTCCATGAGAATCAGACATAACAATTATCTTCATGATTTTCCTCCATCTGATCAAAATAAGGTTATATATAAAAAAATTATATCATAAATATAGAGTAATTACAATGGTTTTTATGCTGTTTTGAGAAAAGAAACGGCAAATATTTTTTGGAGTGTGTTTACTTATGGCAAATATTGATCCATCCAAGGTAGATGAGCTGTTAAAGGTTGCAGGGAAAAAGCTCGGCGTACCTCCGGAGGAACTGAAAAAACAGCTTGAATCCGGAAAATTTGACGCTGCGCTGAAAAATATGAGTAAAAGCGACGCAGCCAAGTTCAATCAGGTCATGAAAAATCCGAAGCTTATAGAAAAACTGATTTCTGCTCCGCAGGCACAGGCGCTTTACAAGAAGCTCACCGGCGGAAAATAATTAGGGCAGCACTGTACAAAACCTGTCTGTCGGCTTTGTATGGTATTGCTTATTCAGATCCTGAAAGATGAATGAGAGGGGAGGACTTCCGGAAAATATGGACGATATAATGGGAAAAATTCAGGAGGTTCTTGCTGATGAGGAGAGCATGAAGCAGCTTAACGAGCTTGCTTCATCCCTTTTTTCATCCGGGGACAGCTCAGATTCAGAAGAGTCGGCAGAAGAGACTGCATCACAGGAGAGTGGCAGTGATGACGACAGCAGCGGATTTGATCTCAGCAAGCTTCTGATGATAGGTCAGTTGATGAGTACAGCGTCAAACGACAAAAATGCCGAACTGCTCACAGCATTAAAGCCGCTTTTGAGGGAAGAACGTCAGGCAAGGGTTGACAAGGCAATTAAAATAATGAAGCTTCTGGCGGTCTGGGGAGTTTTAAAGGAAAGTGGAATGCTCAATGATTTTTTCTGACGGGAGGGAATAGGTGATGAATTACAGGAATTCTGACAGTATGCGCAGAGACGCATTAAGGCGCACAAGGGAGATGCACAGACAGAATACGGGATTTGCACAGATGAATGTACAAGCACAGAACAGACAGCCGTCAGTTAATATTCCTGCTTCCGGTCAGGATGTGAGAGATAAGCCGCAGCTGGAGTCTGAAAAGTCGTCAGGCTCTGAGAAAAAAACTTACGGCAAAGCGGCAGATCCCGGAGAAAAAAAAAGCATGGGGTTTGACAGCCTTTTTTCTGGTCTTTTTCATGACGGAAAGCCGGACAACGACAAAATAATAATTATTGCGCTTATCGTGCTTCTTGCGAAGGAGGGCGCTGACATAAAGCTTTTGCTGGCGCTCGGATATATTTTAATGTAGGCGTATTGCCTGAAAACAGGAGATTTGACATGTACGGAATTATATATAAAGTAGTGTGGGCGATACTGGGGATAATAATGATTGTTTATTACGCCAAAAGAAAGCATACGGTGAGTTCGGCGTTGTTTGGCATGACAAGCGGTGCGGCGGCTCTCGTTCTTTTGCACTATTTCGGAGGATATATCGGGTATGCACCGCCGCTTAACCTTTTTAATACAGCTGTATCGCTCGTGCTTGGAATACCAGGCGCAGTGCTTGTTACAGCGGTTAACTTTTTCGGATAAAGTATTGCTTCAATGTTGTTTCTTCGCAGCCGATATGGTATAATTATTCCCGTAATGCATTTAAAAATCCATTGTCATCATTGACAAATGATATTTGATTTGTTATAATTAAATATATATTATGTGCAATTATTAAGAACCCGTCTTCACAAGCGTATGCGCACGTCTTTCCAGCAAATTTTTTCGCATACTGCGTTAAAAATACTTGCCGTACACAAGTATGCCTGCGCATTTTCACCTTGTCTGCGTAAAAATTGTGCTTGGAAATCCGCACACATATCTTGTGAATACGGGTTCTAAGGGAGAGTTTTAAATGAACAAATTTTTGAAAAAGGCTGTACCGCTGCTTTCGGCTGCCGCTATGGCTTTGACAACATCTGCTGTATTGCCGCTGTCGGGCAGTGCAGAGGATCCGAACGTTATATTCCAGTCGGAATGTGAAGATCTTGCTGAGGGTCTGCAGGTCTGGACTTCAATTTATCAAGACCAGCTTCCGGGCTATTCAGGTGATGGCTTTATCTACCTTACGAGTGATACGGTAACATTCGAGGTGGAAGCGCCGGAGGAAGGCATGTATGAATTTGACGTCAGATTTGCGCAGATACTGAGCGAAGAGGGAAGAATGCAGACAATTGCTGTAAATGGTTCGGAATACAGTGCAGTTCTGCCGTACTCCAACGAATGGAAAGATTATCAGTTCGGAATATTCAGACTGAAAAAGGGCGTCAATACCATTCAACTTGTACCTAAATATGGTTATGCTGCGTTTGATACCATAACAATTAAAAAGGCTTCATTCCCGGAGCTTAAGGTTTCACCGCAGCTTACTGACAAGAAAGCTACCAAGGAAACACAGAGCCTTATGAATTATCTCTGTGACGTTTACGGAAACAATATTCTTTCCGGACAGCAGACTATTTACGGCGGAGGTCATACAGTAAGCACTACTATACGATATGACGCAGCTACAGATACATGCGTTGACTCGGATGGCAACAAGTACAGCTTTGATGAGGCGGACAAGGCAACAGCTGACGACGGTTCAACCTTTGTATGGAAGTGTGTGGGTGATGACGGTCAGGTTTATGGATATAATCAGCAGAACCGCAACTACACTTACTGTGAGTATGACAGAGAGCTGAAATACCTGAAAGAAACAGTTGGCGATATGCCGGCAATACAGGGCTTTGACTTCGGCGCAAACTGCCCTTGCTATCAGTGGGATGACGGTATTGTTGAGCGTATGATAGACTGGACAAACAACAAAAACGGTATCTGCACAGCTTCATGGCATATAAATGTTCCTACAGCTATGGCAGATTATACATTGGGTGAACCTCTTGATTTCAGCAAAACAACATACAGCGAAAAGTGTGATTTCAGCCCGTCAAATGCCTATACGGAGGGAACTGCTGAATATGACTATTTCCAGCTTTGTATAAAGAATTTGGCGGAACAGCTTCAAAGACTTCAGGATGCAAATGTTCCGGTTTTATTCCGCCCTCTTCATGAAGCAGACGGAAATTACTCCAACGGCGGCGTATCATGGTTCTGGTGGGGCAAGGAAGGTCCGGAAGTTTACAATAATCTCTGGAAATTCCTCCGCAGCGAGCTTGAGGACAAGTACGGAATACACAACCTTATCTGGGAGCAGAATCTGTATGCATGGTCGGACGCATCCGCTGAATGGTATACTGGAGACGATTATGTTGATATAGTCGGATATGACAAGTACAACACACAGTATAACCGCCATGACGGCAATACAAGCGGTCCAAATCTTGACGCTGAATCGGGAATTTTCTGGAAGCTTTATAATACAGTCAAGGGCAACAAGATGGTTTCAATGCCTGAAAATGATACGATTCCTTCACTTGATAATATTCAGATAGAGGAAGCCGGCTGGCTCTATTTCTGTCCTTGGTATGATGAGGAAAGCTCGCCTAAATTCATATCCGGTTCTGACTATCAGGATATCGACGAGCTGAAAAAGATATACACGAGCGATTACTGCATTACCTTGAGCGAGCTTCCTGACTGGAAGAATTACGGCTCGGAGCAGCCGACAGATCCGGATATCGGTTTTATTCCTGGGGATGTCAACAGCGATAAGGCTGTCAATGTGTTCGATTCGATAGCCATGAGAAGAAGGCTTATAGAGCTTTATCCTGACCCGGACGCAGATTACGCAGCTATGATGCCAGTTGTTTCACCTTTTGATGTGACAGGTGATGGACAGGTAATGACTAATGATCTGGTACTTCTTAACGAATACATTCTCGGCAAGGATGTTGAATTGAAATATTACAAAGGCGAATAAAATAACCCTGTAAAGTAAAAATCCCGTACAGAACGGAATATCTGTACGGGATTCATTTTTATTATAAATTTTCGTTTAAACTTTCGCTGTAAGCTGTTGCTGCCTGATGGTAATTGTAAATCGTCTTTACAAGATTTTTCAGGTTTTCGCTTGAATCTTTGTCGTCAAGAACAGATTTTGCATAAGTTAAAACGCTGCAATTTGACATGATTACATTGCCGTTTATTGATATGGTTTGATTATACGATAGCTCACTTGCTATGATTGGGTCAGTGTCGATGTAGTAAATGGACGAATCGCCTTCAAACTGTTTTGGCTCGGCAGGATTATCATTGATTTTAAATCCTCTGGGAGTAACAGAATCGCTGAATTTGAAATAGTGTCTTAAAGTTGTTGCATGATTAAGCAGGAGCGTTGAACCGACATACTCAACGCCCTCCGGCATATTTGAGCTGTTGAAGTTCATGCTGTAATCCTTGAGGTCGTCAGCTGTAACGCCCTCCACTGGTTCAACAGTGCCGTTTTCGTCAAAATATGCTTTTGCCGTAGATTAAGCAGTAATTTGTAAAGTTAAGCATATCAGAATCTAATAGTATATTTGTCTTCTCCATTACAATACTTATAAACCTTTTTGCCGTTCAGGACAGGACAATAAACATAATCATATTCTGCGATTTCATTCTGTTCCCAGAATTCTTCGTCTTTGCCCTGTGAAAGAAGAAATGCAACCTCGCCTCTTGAGAAATCTGCCCTGGATTTTAACTTAGAACCCGTCTTCACAAGATATGTGTGCGGATTTCCAAACACAATTTTTACGCAGACAAGGCAAAAATGCGCAGGCATACTTGTGTATGGCAAGCATTTTTAACGCAGAATGAAAAAAAATTGCTGGAAAGACGTGCGCATACGCTTGTGAAGACAGGTTCTAAAAAAAAGTCCCGGCTGATTGGTTTCAGTCAGGACTTTGGGTATGTATTTAGAGTGTGTTTATTTTGCCATTCCGAGGAATGCTGCGCCGATAATTCCGGCATCATTTCCAAGCTTTGCAATAACGATCTCTGCATTCTTAGGAGAATTTCTTGTATAAACTTCATCCTTGACAAGCGCCTTTACAGGAAGAAGAAGCGGATCTCCCTCGTTGCAGACGCCGCCGCCGATGCAGAGAATGTCAGGCTGGAATATATTGATCGTGTTTGTGATTCCGGCTGCAAGATACTTTATGAACTTGTCAACAACAGCCTTTGCTGTCTTGTCGCCCATTCTCATAGCGTCAAATGAGGTTCTGGCAGTAACCTTTCCGTTTCTCTCGGCTGTAATTTTGTGCATTACAGTTTCTTTGTCCTCCGCCATGGCTTCCTTTGTCATTCTGATAAGACCTGTTGCGGATGAAAATACCTCAAAGCAGCCCTTTCTTCCGCATGTACACTGAGGACCGTCAACCTCAATAACAGTGTGTCCGATCTCAGCTCCGGCAAAATTTGAACCGGAATAGATCTTTCCGTCAATAATGATTCCGCCGCCTACGCCTGTTCCAAGAGTTATGCAGACAGCGTTTTTAGCGCCCTTTGCAGCTCCTGCGACATATTCGCCGTAAGCAGCCGCATTTGCGTCGTTTTCAATGAACACCGGCTTGTTGATGTATTCCTTTATGTAATCAACCATAGGGGTATTATTAAAGCCCAGGTTGCAGGAATATTCAATAATTCCCTTTTCGCTGTTGGCAATACCCGGAGTACCGATACCGACCCATTCGATCTGATCCATATCGAGTCCGGCTTCCTTTACAGCCTGACAGGAAACTTTAGCCATGTCTGCTGCAATTTCTTTCTCAGGACGAGGAAGATTTGTTTTTGTGCTTGCCTTTGAAACAATTTTGTAATTTTCGTCAACAACCCCGGCTACAATATTAGTTCCGCCGAGGTCAATACCAATGTAGTACTTCATATATTTTTATCTCCTTGAAAAAATTTGCGGCAATCCTGCCTCAGAAGCTATATACATATATAATAAACTAAATTTGAATAATAGTCAACACCTTTTGAGGTAATAACATATATGTCCATTTGTTTTGTCTGTATACTCAGGTGAAATCCTTTTTAAAGTTTTTTTATTTCGCATAAACCTTTATAAAAAGACAAGATAATGTGAAAAATAAATGAAAATTTTGTTTTTCAACACAAAATTCCTTAACTTTTGTCTTTATTAATTGCTGAAAATATGATATAATTATAGAACAGACTTTAAGGAGGTATGTTTATGTATTATAAGGAAAATACAAAGGATATAGTTTCCATAGTTGCATATATGACTGGCGTTAACCGGCATGCGCTTGAAGAAAACTATTTTTCCGACTGTCCGGATGCAATAGCAAATCTTGATGAAATTTCCGAGCTTAGGATCATAAGAAGCCTTTGTAAATTGAGGACAACCTTGCTCCTGAGATTCAAAAAGACCGATGACCTTATGAGATTTGACCTGAAAAATCTTAATTCTATTTCATGGTATTCGGCAGGAGATATAAGAGATCTTGAAAAACAGGGTATACAGATTATAAAGGTAAATTACAGAGCTTCAAAATATATGGCTGATTTCAACAGACTTATACAGGAGCATATAAACGACTGTAAGGATATTTTTCCGGCATGGCTTAACTGGGAATATTTGAAGGATCTGTTTGTAATGCCAAAGGGACAGAATGACGCAGAGGTAAAAAAAGAATTTAACAAATATATGGAAAATCTTAATTGTTACCCTTATCAGGTGTATATTCACTGGAAGCCGTACGACAATGGAAATATACTTTATAATGATAAAAAATTTGTAAGTATACTATATGATATGAATGGGGATTTCTTCAATGACAATGAAAAGGTGACGGATGCTTCTGACTCAACCAAGACAAGCATTTATGATTTTATACAGGACAATGAGAGTACAGCTATAGTTGTTGATTGTGAAAATTCGGATGTATACAAGCTTTATGCGATGCTTAAAAATTTAAATCAGGAAGAGCTTTCAAAAATTAAAAAGATCATTCTTTATGATGATTACCATACAACTACCGGCTGGGACTGGCTTGAGAAATTTACAGCTATACCTGTTGAGCATATTGAAGTTGAAAGAGTTGTTGATAATAAATCGCTGGTTGATATAAAAATGACAGCAGGCGTGTGCCGGGAATACTATAATGAAAATATAACTTCATTTATACTTGCTTCGAGCGATTCAGACTACTGGGGACTTATTTCTTCTCTTCCGGACGCTGATTTCCTTGTTATTTATGAGTATGAAAAGTGCGGAGAGGCAATAAAACAGGCGCTGGATACAAGAGGTATATACTATTGTTCAATAGATGATTTCTGCTCGGGAAATATAGAAGCATTTAAAAATAATGTACTCATCGATATTCTTAAAACAAGAGCGCATGAGATACCGGATATAAACGGACGTGACCTTGTTGAGGAAATATATGAGACGGCGAGAATCGAAGCCGGAGAAACAGAGAAAAATCAGTTTTTTGAAAGGTATATCAAGACAATCAGGCTTTCAGTCGACTTTAACGGAACATTTAAACTGCATATTAATGAATGAGAATTATTAGAACCTGTCTTCACAAGCGTATGCGCACGTCTTTCCAGCAAATTTTTTCGTATAACTGCGTTAAAAATGCTTGCCATACACAAGTATGCCTGCTCATTTTTGCCTTATCTGCGTAAAAATTGTGCTTGGAAATCCGCACACATATCTTGTGAAGACAGGTTCTTAGCTGCAAACATCCGGAATCCATATATAGGGTTCCGGATTTGCATTTTTGTGGCTATTGACAAAATGAAGCGGAAATGATATAATAAATTTTAAGTGTAATAAGAGGCTTTTAAGCTGATATAAATGCAATTAAGACAATAATGTACAATTATGTGGCATTGCTTAAAATCACTTTCAAGTCACTTTCTGGAGGAAAAGCTTTGTGAAATTCAGTATAATTATTCCTGTTTATCAGGCAGAGAAATATCTTGAAAAATGTGTGAATTCAGTTCTTTCCCAGACATTTACGGATTTTCAACTTATCTTGGTTGATGATGGTTCTTCTGACAGCAGTCCTGAAATGTGTGACAGATTTAAGGCAGACGACAGCAGAGTTACGGTAATCCATCAGAAAAATTCCGGAGTTTCATCAGCAAGAAACAAAGCTCTTGAACAGGTGAATTCCGAGTATGTTATTTTTATTGATTCTGATGACTGGATAGATGAAAACTGGCTTGAGAGAATAAATGGTCTTGCTGATGAAAAAGCTGATATGATTGCTTTTGATTACTATGAGTATCATAGTGAGGATTTAAGAAAGAGGTACTTTGATTTTTCCGGATGCACAAGATTTACGAAAGAATCCGGAAATTACAGAAGCTCTGTAAAATTTATTCAAAACAGCATTCTCTGTCCTGAAAAAGCTCGTATGTATGATTCCAGTTATTCTATGGGAGTTCCATGGGGTAAGGCGTACAGAACTGAAATAATAAGGAAAAACAGGCTTTTGTTTGACACAGACCTTGTACTTAACGAGGATGTGATATTTAATATAGAGTTTATGTGCAGGTGCAGATGCATTGTGTATGTTCCGGAGGCATACTATCACTACAGGATTTTTAATGAATCAAGTATGCGGAAAAATGACGCTGATTTAGAACGTGCCCTGAAAAGCCGGTTTAAAGTTATTGACAGAATGGAAAAGATGGAAATAGATTATAAAGAGCTGACAGGGGAGTTGATTTGCAGAGAAACAGATCTCCTGGTACAGTGTATGGGGTACTGTTTTTCGGGCGATAATAATGGCAGAGCTGTTAAAAAGAAACTCATACATATTTTATTGTCAAAACACTGCAGTCTGAGAGTAAAGCTCAGAATACTAAAAAGAATAATAATGTGGAAATAAAAGGCGGATGGTAAAGGTTAAATGAAGGAAAACAAACTAAAAGTCGGTATAATTACCTTTCACAGAGGAGATAATTACGGAGCAGTTCTTCAGACTGCGGCACTGAGGGCAAAAGCGGCAGAGTATGCCGGAGATGCTCGGGTTATAGATTACAGGTGCAGCGCAATAGAGGATTTTTACAAAGGTAATTATTTTCCGCGACCGAAAAAAAATATTCTGTTGTGGATGAAGCAGGTTATAAATTGGAGAAAAAAAGATAAGACCTTTAAGGAAAAAAAAGAGAAGTTTGAAAAGTTCAGAGAATTGTTTAATATGAGCGAAAGCGTATCCGGAGACTCAGACCGAAGCCGGGTGGAAAGTGAATATGACGTTATTCTGACAGGAAGCGACCAGATATGGAACGAAAGAATAACAAAGGGCTTTGATCCGTTTTACTGCTTTGTCAGATGCGGCAGCAACAAATCTCTGGTTCTTGCATCATATGCCGCTTCGCTTGGCTCAGTAAGCAGTTTTGAAAATTGCTCAGGCAAGTACCGGGAAGCAATTATGGCTTATGACTATGTTTCAGTAAGAGAGTCTGACGCACTTGAGTACCTGCGTGAAAAATATCGTGACGATGTATGCAAGACTATCGATCCGACGCTTCTGGTCGAACCTGATTTCTGGAGCACCATGGCACCGGGAACGCAAAGAAAAAAATATCTGTTTTATTATGATGTGGCTAAGAATGATACAGCAAAGGGGATTGCATTAAAGCTTGCAAAGGAAAATAAGCTTGAGCTTATTCATTTCTGTGACGATATAATGCCATGCAGAAAAAGAAAACTGGTAACAGATGCAGGTCCTGTTGACTTTCTTAATCTTATACGCAGTGCGGAAATGGTTGTGACATCATCCTTTCATGCGACTGTTTTTTCAATTGTATTTAAAAAACGCTTTGTTACTGTTGCACATCCTGTTACAGGAAGCAGAGTCAGAACGCTTCTTGGGGATGTCGGGCTTGAAGAGTGTCTGTACAATGGTGATCTGGAAAAAAATATGTCTTTCAGACCTGATTATGAGAAAGTATTTTCAAAGCTCAGTTTATTAAGAAAAAGCTCTGAAGCATATCTGGAAAAAGTTTTTAAGGATGCTGAAAACAGAAAAAACAATTCCGGATATTCCGGAAAGCTAACGGAGGAAAAATGTTAAAATCCAAGTTTGTAAAAAATATTTTGTTTGGATTTGGTGGGCAGCTGATTATTATAGTTCTTGGAATAATTGTTCCGAGAATAATGATTGACAATTATGGCTCTGATGTAAACGGTCTGATAAGTACAGTAATTCAGATATTTACATATATGGCTCTTCTTGAAGCTGGAATAGGACAGGCTGCTAAAAATCTTCTTTATAAGCCTATAAATGAAAAGGACAGGGAAGGCGTATCATTTATAGCGTCAGTTGCCCGTAGCTACTTTAGAAAGTTTACGGTATACTATGCTATAGGCGTTGTGATTCTTTCGGTTGTTCTTCCGTTTGTTCTGAAAACGAATGTGGGATACTTTACAGTATTTCTTATAGTTCTGTTTGAGGGTATGTCCGAGGTGGTTTCGTTTTATTTTATACAGACCCAGACTGTCATTCTTGCGGCAGACGGCAGGGGATATGTAAACAATGGGGTCAATGTAGTAAACAAGGTTCTGAGCTATACAGTCAAAATTGTTATGGCTATGCTTGGCGTTAATATTGCATTCTTACAGTTTATATATTTTCTTATTACTGTTGCAAAGTCAGTATACTACAGATTATACTTTAAAAGAAACTATCCATGGCTTAATTACACAAAAGCGCCTTCCGGAACAAAGCTTAAAGACAGAAATTCGTATATTATTACAGAAATTGCATGGGCAATGTTTTCTTCTACTGATATGATAGTGCTTTCAATGTTTATCAGTACTCAGATTTCCAGCGTCTATGGAATATACAATATGGTCTTTACAAATCTCAATGTACTGCTTAATGCAGTATATACAAGCGTTAATTACACTCTTGGTCAGACATTTCATGAGGACAAAGAAAAATACAAGAAGCTCCATGACGCATTTACGTCAATTTTTATGGGCACAATGACAATACTTATGTGTATAGCATATGTAATGATACTGCCGTTTGTTAAGCTTTATACAAAGGGCGTTACAGATGTAAATTATATCTACGAATATCTTCCTGTAATGTTCTGCCTTGTACAGATCATATCCTGGAGCAGATATATCAGCGGAAATCTGACAGCCCTTGCCGGATATGTAAAGCAGACAAGCAGGGTTTCGCTTATCGAGGCGCTGACCAATATTGTGCTTTCAATAGTGCTTGTTCATAGGTTTGGTTTAATTGGTGTTCTTGCTGCAACAGTAATTGCTCTTCCGCTTAAGGTTATATACTGCACATATCTGTCGGACAAAAAGATACTTAATCGTTCCTGTTGGAAGACTATAAGTATTCTTGGAATAAATTATCTGTTTTTTGCGGCTGTTGTTATCGGAAGCAGATTTATAAACATACAGATGAACAGCTGGGGAGTATTTTTGAAATACGGCGTAATCGTAAGCATCATAATGGTTATAACAGGAATAACTCTGAATATTCTTGTAAACAGGGATTGCCTGAATTATATAAATAGAATAAAAAAATAAACACATTTTTCATTCTGCATGAGGAGAATTAGTATATGGGCTACACTTCGGAAAGAAACAATCAGATAGTACTCGGACTTCTTAAATACCATGGTATAAAAAGAATCGTGGCAAGTCCTGGTGCAACAAACGTATCCTTAATAGCAAGTATGCAGAACGATTCATTTTTTGAGCTTTATTCAGCAGTTGATGAGCGTTCAGCAGCATACATGGCATGCGGTATGGCGGCAGAGCTTGGTGAACCTGTGGTGTTGAGTTGTACAGGCGCAACAGCATCAAGAAATTACCTTCCTGCACTTACAGAGGCATATTACAGACATCTTCCGATACTTGCAGTAACTTCAACAATGCCTGTAATCAATATAGGTCATAATAAACCGCAGTGTATCGACAGAACAAACGTTATTAATGATACAGCAAAGCTCAGCGTACATGTTCCGATTGTAAAAAGCGAATCAGAAGAATGGGTATGCAATTTGAGAGTAAATGAGGCAATACTTGAATTAACGCATGGCATTCCTGGTCCTGTTCACATTAATCTTGAAACTGAACAGGCAGGGACATTTGACAGTCAGCAGTATTCTCCGGTCAGACCGGTTGACCGATTGACAGTCAGGGATAAGCTTCCGCAGCTTTCGGGAAAAATTGCTGTGTTTGTCGGCGCACATGCGAGATGGAGCAAAAGGTTTACAGAAAAGGTAGATGAATTCTGCGAAAAATATAATGCAGTGATTATCTGTGATCATACCAGTAATTACAAGGGAAAATACAGATTTAATGCAAGTATCGTATCTGTGCAGAAAATGTATGAATCGGAAAATCTTAGTCCGGATGTTCTGATACACATAGGCGATATTTCAGGAGCGTATATAAGCATGTCCCCGAAATCTGTATGGAGAGTTAGTCCGGACGGGCAGCTTTGCGACAGCTACAGAAAACTCAGATATGTTTTTGAAATGGACGAGGAAGAATTTTTTGGATTGTATAATTCAAAGGCTTCTGCAAAGTCAGATGTTTCATATTATGAGAGTTGTATAAAAGAATACAACAAAATGGAGAATTCAGTGCCGGAACTTCCATTTTCTAATATGTGGATAGCACGAAATTATTCCGGAAAGCTGCCGGAGAAATCTGTGCTTCATCTTGGAATTCTTAATTCACTCAGATCATGGAATTTCTTTGGTATAAGCGATAGTGTTGATGTTTTTTCCAATACCGGCGGGTTCGGTATAGACGGATGTCTTTCATCTGCGCTTGGTGCGGCAGTTGTATCTCCTGATAAGACATTTTTCTGTATACTCGGAGACCTTGCATTTTTCTATGATATGAACTCTATCGGAAACAGACATCTTCCGGATAATATCAGAGTAATGGTTGTAAATAACGGAATGGGGCAGGAGTTTAAAAACTACGGACACAGAGCCGCACAGTTCGGGAAACAGACAGAGAGTTTCATAGCTGCTGCCGGACACTTTGGAATGAAATCCCCCAATCTTATCCGGAATTATTCCACTGACCTTGGATTTGATTACCTTGCTGCGGCTGACAAGGACGAGCTTCATAAAGCAATGAAGAAATTTTTGTCGCCTGAAAAAACTGACAGACCTGTTTTGCTTGAGGTATTTACAAATACTGAGGACGAAACTGAAGCGATGAAGCTTATGGGTCAGCTGGTTGTATCAAAATCAGAATCAACCAAGCAAATGGTGAAAAATGTGATTGGAGAAAAGGGGTTGGGGACTATCAAGAAGTTCCTGAAAAAGTAATTTTATGAGTATGCTGAGTAAAATTAAAGGTGTTCTGAAAAGAATTGTAAAGGGAAATAATGTAAAAGTTCCAGTGTATATTCCTGTTATTTATGGTGAATCGCTCAAGGGCAGAAACGTTTTTATTACAGGCGGAAACGGTGGCATAGGCTATGCTATCGCTCTTGCTTGTCTCAGAAACGGCGCTGATGTGGTGATAGCCGGAAGAAATAAGGAAAAGCTAGAAAAGGCAAAATCTTCTTTAGCAAAAGAGCTTGACAGAAAGGATGCTTTTATTGGAACGCTTTCTGTGGATATGGCAAATGTCAGTGATTTTGAAGGAAAGGTTTCAGAGGCGGCAAAAATGTTTCCGTCCGGAAAGACAGATGCGCTTGTAAACTGTGCAGGTATTCAGGCGGGAGGTTCTTTTGGCAATACGGTTGAAAGTGGTTTTGATGATACAATTAATACAAATCTGAAAGGCACTTACTTTATGTCGGAAGTCTTTTCAAAATATATGATAAGCAATGAGATAAAGGGGAATATTCTCAATATCTCTTCTGTTTCAGGAATAAGACCATCTGTTTCAGCTTATATGATATCCAAAAGAGGGATAAATGGTCTTACTGAGGGAATGGCTAAACGTCTGATAAAAAGTGACATTGTTGTAAATGGAATAGCGCCGGGACCGACTGCAACTGCAATGCTCAACCTTGATGGTGAAAATCTTGAATATGAAAAAGCTCCTGCGCACAGATATTCTTCGCCGGTTGAAGTAGCAAATCTTGCAGTTTTCCTGATAAGTGATTTTGGAAGAATGATTGTTGGCGAGACGATCTGCCTTTCAGGCGGATGCGGAAATCTGACGTATGACGATATAGGATATTAATGTAATTTAAATATTGGATGTTCTTTTTTGCAAAGCATCCCATCTTTTTAGCTTAAAAACCAACAGCCCTTATAAACTAAGAAAGTTTATAAGGGCTGTATTTTAATACTTGTTATTCTCAGCTGAACTTTAATGTTTCCTGATTATAAACATAAATCGCCTTTACAAGGTTTTTCAGATTTTCATCAGCGTTTTCGTCCTCGAGGACAGATTTTGCATAGCTTAAAACGCTGCTGTTTGTTATGAACGTTTTTCCGTTGCATCCCATTTCATGAGGACTTTGTAACTGATTGATATTGTTGCTGATTTCAATATATTTAATGTCATCAAGACCAGTGCCAATGAGGGGTGCAATGCTGGTTTGTTCACCGTCAACCGTAAATTTAACATTATTCGTGGAAATCTTGAAATAATGCCTTAAAGTAATTTCGGAATTTAGAAGCAGGGTTGAACCTATATATTTTACATTTGACGGGAGATTGCTGTTGCTGAGAGTCATGCCATAATTTTCAAGGTCAGCGGCTGTAATACCGTCTATATCTGCAACAGTTCCTCCATCGGTAAAGTACTGCTTTGCAGCTTCGCCGTAGTTTTGAGCCGCCTTGACAAGATTTGCGTATTCAGGCTTTGTATCTGCCAGCTTGTTAAGATATTCATTGACGGTGAATGTCACTTCATCAAGTGAATCGTTGCCATTTGCAGCAATTTTAAGTGTGATATTTTTATCCATTTCCTTTGCTGCAATCTTAGGATTATCTCCGCTAATGGTGAATCGGTAAACATCGCCGTCACGGGTTGCTAAAATACTTGTGTTAGGAATGTCAGTACTGATATTTTTGTCTTCTATTTTGTAGTTTAAGCTGAAATTGTCAAGTCCGTATTTTTCATCAGCATCATCGGATACTTTAACATATGCTGAAATAATAAAGTTGTCTGTAATAGTTAGGCTTACGCCGGAAATGATGGCGTTGTTTGCGAATCTGGTTTCGTCCTCATTTGCAAGAACCTTTTGATGACTTGAGTTTAAAACGGGATAATCATCTTTTCCTATAGTCTGTCTCCAGATGCTTCCGTCCTCGCCCTTTGACAGGAGATATGCAATCTCTCCGCTTTTGAATTTTTCAAGGTCAGTGTCTGTGCCGTAGCAATTGGCAAGTGTTGCATTCTGGTTTCCGCAGATTGATCCACTGGTATATTTATATCCACCTTCTATTTTTGCATTGCTATAGCAGTTTATGATGCGTCCATTGCCCAAATTGGCTGCTGAAATACCTCCTACATAACCACCGCTGGTATTCGTAGAATTAACAATACCCGTACTGTAGCAATTTTTAATAGTGCCATAGTTGCTTGCACCGCAGAAAGCGCCAACATAACTCTTTCCCTTAAAGTAGGAATTAATAATACCAATATTCTGAATACATGCATCAAACTGTAAGTTTGTGAATAATCCGACATTGCCGCCGCTGACGCAATACAAACCGCTTATAGTGTGTCCCTGTCCGTCAAATGTACCACGATAAGTCTGGCTGATCGGCGTCCATGACACAAAGTCGCTGGTGGCTGAGTTCAGACTTCCGTTAACAATAACATCTTCATTTATTGTAATATCTTTGGTCAGGACAGCTTTTGCATATTGAAAACTGCCGTTGTCATTGTTGATTTTGTCTGCGAACCAGTAAAGTTCTCCGACAGTTCCAATCTGGTATACACCATCTACAGAAGTGATTGCCGTCTTTTCGACTGTTCCGCATGTAGTGCATTTTTTACTACCGTCTTTAAATGATTCTGTAAATTTATGTACTGACTCCTCTAAACTATTAGTATAAGAAGTACCGTTGCAGCTCTTGTAAACTGGAAAGCTCTTCAAAACCGGATAATCGTTGTTGCCTAGATACTGTCCCCATGTATATGAACCACATTCTTCGGGAAACTTGAAATTTTCTGAAAGAAGATATGCTACTTCACCGCTTTTAAATGCGTCCTTGTTCTTTGTTTCAACGTTTTCACCGCTACCATAGGCAATTGGATTCTGAGTACTGTAGCAATTGAAAATAGTACCATTATTATATCCGCATATTCCACCAGCTGATTTTTCACCGCTTACTTTTGCAGTACTCCAGCAGTTTAAGATTCTTCCAGAACCTGAGACATGTCTGTTACTTGCAGCGATACCGCCAGGATAAGTAGCAGTACTCGAAGGGTTTGTTGATATAATTATTCCTGTGCTATAGCAGTTTATAATAGTACCCTGATTAGATGAACCGCAGAAAGCTCCAGCACCGGAAGTGCTTTTGAAGTAGGAATCAATAATGCCAAGATTCTTGATATATGCGCCATTTTCGAGATTATTAAATAAACTAACAGTGTTGTCGCTATCGCAGTATAATCCGCTGATGGTGTGACCCTGACCGTCAAATGTTCCGTAATAACCTTCGGTAATTGGTGTCCATTGTTTCAGAGAGCTTGTGTCACTCACAAGTTCTCCGTTTTCCAGAACCTTCTTGTTTACAACGATGTCATTTGTGAGGACAGCGTTGGCACTGTTTTGACTTTTGGCAATGTCAACAAATTCAAATAATTCGTCCGAATTGGAAATCTGATATGTACCATTTCCATCCGTAGATAATGCACTCACAGTCCCTCCCCATTCAGTATTCCAGAGCTTTGCACCCGGAAAAGCCAGCAGAGCCGCTGCAAACAGGGCAATTGCTGTCACAATTATGGCTGATTTTCTTTTAAGTTTCGTCATAATATTTCCTCCTTTAAAATTATTATAATTCGGT
Organism: uncultured Oscillospiraceae bacterium; assembly: GCA_934463345.1. Taxonomy (GTDB): domain Bacteria; phylum Bacillota; class Clostridia; order Oscillospirales; family Ruminococcaceae; genus Porcipelethomonas. Next base: position 28,304 of record CAKSJL010000011.1, read on the forward strand.
AATTGTATTATAACATATTTAACGCCTAAATGTCAAATAAATAAAAAATTATTTTTTAAAAGTCATGACTTTTTGCTGCTATTTGCAATTTGCTGTGTATCTATCATGAAATATCTTTTAAATAAGTGATATTTTCATGAAATATTCACAATAAACTCTTGAAAAAAATATAAAAGTCTGTTATAATTATAATATGAAATATTTAAGACTGTATGAAAATACAGTTAAAAAAAAGGAGAATGATTATTATGGCAGATCGTATAGTACTTAATGCAATTTCGTACCATGGAAGCGGCGCAATTGAAAATATTGTTCCGGAGCTTACTTCCAGAGGCTACAGGAAAGCCCTTGTATGCACAGATGCTGATCTTATTAAATTTGCTGTGTCTGGAAAAGTGACAAGTCTGCTTGATAAAGCAGGTTTTGAATACGAGATTTTCTCTGATATAAAGGCAAATCCGACTATTGAAAATGTACAGAGCGGCGTTAAAGCTTTCCAGAACTCCGGCGCTGACTGTATCGTTGCAATAGGCGGCGGCTCGGTTATGGATACCGCAAAGGCTATCGGCATTATTATCAATAATCCTGAATTTGCGGATGTCCGTTCGCTGGAAGGCGTTGCTCCGACGAAAAAACACGCTGTTTTTACAATTGCTGTTGCAACTACAGCTGGCACAGCTGCGGAGGTTACCATTAATTATGTAATCACTGATGTTGAGAAAAAGAGAAAGTTTGTCTGCGTAGATACAAATGATATTCCTGAGGTTGCAGTTGTTGACCCTGATATGATGTCATCAATGCCAAAGGGACTTACGGCGGCAACAGGTATGGACGCTCTTACTCATGCGATTGAGGGATATATAACAAAGGGTGCGTGTGCCATTTCTGATATGTTCCACCTTGAAGCTATCCGTCTCATTTCGTCAAGTCTGCGTGATGCTGTAAATAATGAACCGTCCGGTCGTGAGGGAATGGCTCTGGGGCAGTATATTGCCGGTATGGGATTTTCAAATGTAGGACTTGGCATAGTTCATTCAATGGCTCATGGACTCTCGGCTCTTTATGATACACCTCATGGGGTTGCATGCGCTATAATTCTTCCGACGGGTCTTGAGTATAATAAGTCAGTTGCCGGAAAGCGTTATCGTGCAATTGGCAAGGCAATGGGCGTTGAGGGAATAGACGCAATGTCAGATGATGAGGCTGCTGATGCAACTGTTGCAGCTGTAAAGAAACTTAGCCTTGATGTGGGAATTCCAGCTGACTTAAAAGAATTCCTGAAGGATGAGGATGTACAGTTCCTTGCGGAAAGTGCGTATGCCGACGCCTGCCGTCCTGGAAATCCTCGTGAAACAAACGTTGAAGAAATTGCAGAGCTGTACAGAAGCCTTATGTGATTTGTCGTTTTTCTTCTTAATTATATAATGTATGATCCGGAATCCTTTTTACTGGGGTTCCGGATATTTTTATTGTTTTAATTTGTGAATTTAGTGAATATTCACAAATGCCAACAGAATATTATTATAAAATCTATGAGATTTTTGTGAAATGTGATGAAAATATGTATATATAATAAGAATAAACAATAAATTTATTGACAAAGCGGTGTATTTTGTGTTAAACTATTTTATAACAACTATAGTTGTAAATCATGAATTTTTATGAAGGGAGATGAAGTTATGTCAGGAATTAATGAGCTTAAAAGCAAAATGGCAAGCGATCAGGATTTTCTGAATATGCTTGTAAATGCAGGAGATCTGGCTTATGAGAAGGCAAAAGAAGCCGGATTTGAGGTCTCAAAGGAAGAATGGAACACACTTTGCGACCAAATAAGCGGTGACAGCGACGGTGAATTATCTTTGGATGACCTTGATAATGTTGCCGGCGGAGTCGGTGCATTTGAGGGAATACCAAGAGTACCGATCAACAAGATCGATGATGTACTAAGAGGAAAAATCTAAATTGAAAAGGAGTGACATAATGATTAAAAATGTCAGAAATGTGTGTCTCAGAGCAGTCAGCGCAGTGTTGTCGCTGGCATGTACTGTGACAGCAATTCCGATGCAGGCTTATGCCGATGAGATTATTCCCGATAATGTGTATATTCAGGAAATTGAGATGACTGAGGATATTCTTTCGTCTGATGTCTTTTATCTTACAGCCCCGAATGCACGTCTTTTAGAGGGAGCAAATGAGAGATATTATCTCAGAATAGGCAGAGGCGGCGACTCTTCATCTGCTGCAAGCGTGAATGTAAAGATTGCTGACCTCACTGCGAAATACGGCGATGATTATGAAATCTATCTTCTTGACAGCGATGTAAAGACTGAGAATCCGGAGGATAATCAGTCGCTTCTGGAGATGATGGAGGGTGAAGATTATACTGTAACGCCTATAGTTGAGGAAGATGAATTCAATGAAATGGCGGAAAGTGACGATGAGCTGAAACAGAGTGCACAGGAGGCTGTCAATGAATCCATAAAGTTTATTGAGGATGCTGCGGCGCTTACTCCTGCTGAACCGGCTGACGGTTCAGAAAATGTAAGCACAGATCCGCTTCAGGAGGCTCGTGCAAGATACACAGGTATTGAGGGTGAACCGCAGAATGTAACTGCATCACAGGATACCTTTATGCAGATCCAGGAAATTGCCGATGTTCTGACTACAGCGGTGGTAGGAGCTAATCTCAAGGTGGATTTTGCTGAGGGAGAGGACTCAAAATATATTGTTATTGATGTTGATAACAATTTAAAGAGCGACGGAGACAGATATTTTTATCTAATGCTTTCTGATCCTGAGGGTACAACGACAATTAGTTCAGCGTCAAGTTGTGCAATGACAATCGTTGATGACGAGGAACAGGAACCGTCCGAAGTAAGCTTTGGCGAATGCACATTCAACGAAGAGGGCGATACGCTTTCAGTTGAGATCAAGAGAAAAGGTGCGCTGAATTCGCTCGCAGATGTTCAGCTGATAACTGAGGGTATAACAGCTCAGGCAGGCAGAGATTTTTCTGTAGTTGATATGTCCGTCGCATTTCCGATGGGTATTGATACAAGAACGATTGATATTCCTGTATGCAGCGATTATCTGACTGATGATGCGGAATTCAGCCTGAAACTCACCAATAATCAGGGAGCAAATGTTGTTACAGCTGAAAAGACTATTGTTATTTCAGGTGCAAATAACTTTGAAGTACCGCAGCTTTCTGATCTGGATGAGGGTGAATTCTCCAGCACACTGCCTGAATCGCCGGAATACATGGCGGCAAAAAACAAGAGAACTCTTGGAACGATTGAAACCGCAGGCGGAATAAACCTTACCAACAGAAGCGGTGGAAGTGCTGATAATCATTTTACCGGATATAACGGAATGTATGGAAACAGCTACAAGCTCAGATGGCAGGGCGGAAACGGCTGGAAGAGATTCTGGCATAACTACAAGGGTTCTGTCGGAGCAGAGTGGAGAATGAGTGCCTACAGCGGATTTGAGTATGCCGGAGCGCAGGTCAACTGGTCAAAGAGCAACACCTGTGCAAGCATCAGCGCCGGATTCGAGGGACAGTGGGGATATGAAAATTCATCTGCCCGAGAATTAAAGCATGGTGCTGCGTATTCAAGCAATAATTCTCTGAACAATACAACAACGAATCTTTTCAGTAACATTACAGATCCTATTTATATAAATATTGTAAACAGAGGAAACTGTGACAACTGTAACGATTTGTGGATAAATTCAATCAAGCCTATCAAACGTCCTTTTATCGTTGAGCTGAGCGAAGCTGATAAGCTTAAATTCCTCCAGGAAGACGGTTCAATGAAGGTGGACGATGGTACAGCAACTTACCTTGCTGTTGATGGTGCGGAAAATAACGATAAAACACAGTCCGTTATTTACTATGCTGATGAAACCGTTACATTCAAGCAGGTTGTCGGCAAAAATGTTTCAACTCCATACACATATCTTAAGCAACTGAAATCAACTGACGGATTCATGTTTGCTACTTTCGGTAACAACGGAAGCTCAACATACAGCAAGAATCTTTCAACACAGTTTATTAATGATAACAGCGCATACAATAATACTAAGCTTATAAAGTTTTATGACAATACATACATGAGAAACAGCAATCCGAACAGCGGATGTGAATACGGAAAGTATGGTTCGATCAAGCTGAAGCCGACTTTTGACTATAAGAATGCAGAAGTCAGAGTAATTGTTCCGTCAGACAATTTTGGTTATCTTAATATAAGCGGAACAGATAAGAAAATTTCTTCTTCGACTTCGTATACTTATCATCTTGGCGATACACTTCAGCTTTCCACAAAAATGTATGACCAGTATTCCAAGATATATGAACCGGTAGGTTTTGAAGTTAAGTATAAAACTAATAAGTCCGATTCAAACTGGAAGGAAATAAAAAAGGTTACATATCAGAACGGAAAAGCATATCTTGATTCAAACCGCCGTCTTGCAAACGGTTACTATGAAGTTACTCCTCTTTTCCAGACAAAGGGTAATCTGGTTACTGTAAGAATTGCTGAAAGTGATCTGGGTAATTTTGATACGTCATATGGTCTTTTTGCAACAAACATGGTAAGCAGCAAGACAATCAACTACAAAAAGTATAAGGAATATGTTGTTTACAGTGATGTTAAGAGCAAAAACATTTATTCCCTTGCTGTAAAGTCAAAGAATAAGAATGTTTATCCTGTATGGAAATCTGTTTCTGAAAAGGATAAATACAGCGGAGAAGTTTTCTACTTTGAGGCACAGGACAGTAAGGATAAAAATGTAATTGAACTTTCTGTTGAAAAATATACTGATTCGCATGATTATTATCACACATTGAGCGGAAAGGTATTGTCACGAGTTTACAACATGCAGACAGACGGTCTGGACGAAACAACCATGAAACCGCATTCAGGAGCTTTGATAACAGTTGGTGATTCATATGCAGTTGCTGGAAAGGACGGCTCATTCAAGGTTTCAGGAATACGTGCAGTGCCTGGTACAAGTGTTCGTTATCTGGTAACAGTTAACGGCGAAGTTCTTCTCAAGGAAAAGAAGCTCGGTACAAAGGCAAAATCTTCTGTTCAGAAAATAACTCTGCCTGACACAACAGTCAAGGAAGTTAAGCTTATTTCCAATGAGGTCGGAAATGTATTTATCAATACTGAAAACGGAAGTATTTTAAATAACATTGACGTATGGGTTGAGGATATGAATAATGCCGGCTACAGCATTATTGCCGATCCTGACCAGACTATTAAGGTAAGAGCACAGTGCAGTGCGGCAGTGTCATATATGATGCCTGAAAAGAGTACTGACGGCAGCGTAGTTGAAAAAGAAGCCAAGGAAAATCTTACAGACGTTACATTTGTTATATATGATAATGAAAGCGAAATAAAAGCTGAATACCCGGCAACATTTGACTCAGAAAATTCAAACTATTATTCCTCTATTCCTCTTAAGAATATTAGTCCTGGATATGGTTTGTATGTAAGAGTCAAGACAGATAAGTCATTGTCCGGCTTGTCTGGTGAAAAGATGGTATATAGTGACGCATACACAGGCTATTTCTTTACACAGGATACATCTGCTGAAATGCCTCCGGTTGAAGCGTCAATACAGCCGATGACAAATATGAACTTCATTGAACTCCCTCTCCTCGGAGATTCAGGATTCAACTTTGACTTCCCATTTGTATCCGTTTCAATTGACAAAACTGATACAGGTTATCGAATGAGCATTGGCGTAGGTGTATTACAGGTTGTTGATAAGATAAGAGGAAGCAATATATCAGATTTTGATGATGTAACTGGTATAAAGGATATTTTCTCAATAAAGCATCCTTTTGATACATTCTCAAAGGGCATCAAGGAATCTGCAAGCTTTATCAGCAATTTAAATGATGTTGCAAAGAAATCTGCTGATGCAGCCAAAAAGGCAACAAGTGCGCTCGGAGCGCCGACATGGAAATTCGATGTTCAGTTTGGAGCTTATTTTGAATTTACCTATGTAGAGCTTACAAATCCTGAAAACGGTGCAGTATATACTGATGCTATATTTACGGGAGTTGGCGGCTATATAGGCGTATCCGGCGGATTCCAGATGGCATGGTATACAATTATTCCTGTTGTATTCCTCCCGGCATATTTCGGTATTGAAATTGATGCTTCTATTCTGGGATACTTTGGTGCGGCAACTGACCAGTCAAAGCCGAAAATCACATATGAGAGCGCAACAAATGCTAAGGTGGATTACGGAAAATCTCTCGGCAAGTTTGATATGTCGGTCCGTATGTCAGCAAAGGTTCAGGTATATGTTGGCGTAGGACTCTGCGGACTGCTTGGTCTGCGAGGAGGAGCGACTGTTGAGGTTATGGGACAATATGCGCCTTCTGAAGTTGTGAGCGACTGGGGTGCGGCAATTACCTTCACAGCAGGTATATGGGTTGACCTGTTCCTGTTCTCAATTCCGCTACAGTACAAATTCCCTGAACTGAAGTTTGGTTCATTCAAGGAAATAGCAGAAGCATCTCAGCAGATACAGAACAATGTAAAGGCAAAAAGCAACTTTGAACTCAGAGCGCCTTATTCTACAAAGGCTTCAAGCTGGCTGCCTTCCGGAACAGCGTCAAATAATACTGTAAAGAGCAATGACGAACTCAGCAGTCTGCTTCCAGGTTCACCTGAATATATGGCAGGTTTTAGCGAGTCGAGCAGCTATACGCTTGTTTCAGACGGATATGAACATCCGGACGTACAGCTTCTGAAGCTTTCAGACGGCTCAATATTTATGGCGTTCCTTGATACAGACACATCAAGAGAGGATTCAGAGCGTACAGTTCTTAAGTACGCAGTATATAAGGACGGAAAGTGGTCAGATCCAGCCGTTGTTTCAGATGACGGAACAGCTGACTTCCAGCCAAGCATCTGTGAGATGGATAACAGCAGAGTCATGATCGCATGGCTTTCAAGCGATCCTCAGAAGCAGATATCTGAGGAAGCAGAAGATTATCTGGCATCACTTGAGGTTTATACGGCAGTAATTGACTATGACGCAAAGACTCCTGTATCAGAAGTAACACGTCTTACAACAGATGAATACTATGATTATCTGCCTCTTGCTGCATACGATGAAGTGACAGGCGACAGAGCAGTTTACTTTGTTAAGACTGCATCAAATGGTTCAGCTGTTGAAATGTCAAATTCATACACAAATGACTGTGTAGTTGTTTACATGCTTTATTCCGATCCTGAAAATGACGGTGAGGGAAGATGGCTGTTTGATTATTACTATGATGATGAAGTAGGAAGCGAAGAAGAAAAACAGATTCTTATTGATAACTGGAAAGGTCAGAGATTCCTTGCATCTCCGATTCCGGAGTTTGGAATTGATGTACCAAATATCTCAGACTTTACAGTAACAACATATAATGGTCTTGCAGTATATGCTTATACAATAGACCAGGATTCAAGCAACGATACATCATTCGATAAGGAATTGTTCGTACAGTTCTATGACTTTGAAACTCATAAGACATATACGCCGGTAAGACTTAGCAATGATAATGTACCGGATGCAATTCCGCAGTTTGTAAGAATCGGAAGCGGTGAAGAAGCTTATACAGCGCTTTTCTGGTACAGAGATGAAAAAGACATTGCATATGTTGATATAACAGATCTTATCAGAAATGGTGTTGATGAAGACGGTCAGATCCTTGATGAGTATATGCAGAGAGAGGGTATGACAGGCATTGACAGAATCTATTCATATGTTGGAATCGGTTCTGACGACAGCAACGGATACAAGTCTATGTCAGACTTTAAGCCGATTGTTGACGGAGATGATGTATATATCGTATGGACGCAGATAGCTGACGGAAAGAATGAAGGAGAATTGTGCCGTGAGGTATTTGCAACAGCGCTTATCCATCCGGATGAGAATGATGAAGAAAACATTGGCTGTGCATGGGCAAATCCATATCGCTTAACCTATGCTTATGCATGCACTGATGAACCAGCTGTTGCTATTGACACAAACGGCAACATGATGGTAACATATAATCAGTATAATCAGGAGATTACAGAAGATCCTGAAAATCCGGTTAATATCACTGATTTTGTTCTGAAGGCATCATACATGGAACCATGCGGTGCAGTTGATGTTGAAAACATAGAAATTTCAGACGCAACACCAGTTGAGGGTGAAACAGTTAATATTACATTTGAGGCAGTAAATAATGGTCTTACCTATGCAGCAGGCTATACTGTCGGAGTGTATGCTGAAAAGGATGGAAAATCAGAGCTTATCAAAACAATTGAGTCTGATACAAATCTTATTCCTGGAGAAAAGGAAAATTATTTAGTTGAGTGGGAAGCACCGGCAGATGCCGAGGGATACGTTATTAAAACAGATTCCTATGAAAACGGCGGAAACTGGACAAATCACTCTTACGCTGAAAGTGAGCCATTTATCAAGAGAGCTGAATACATTGTTGACCATGTAAGTGTGAGTCAGGATGGAGACGGCTTTACAGTAAGCTATGACGTTACAAATACAGGTAATGCTGAATCTACTGATGAAGATGAATTTGACATGATCCTTGTCGGTCCTTACTGTGATACATTCGGCTGCACAAAGGAAGAATGCATGTTTGCTGAAGTTCCGGTTGGCGGAATTGCTGCCGGCGAAACTAAGTCATTTACAGAAAAGCTTGATGTACCGGTTAAGGTATTTGAAAAGTATGGATATGTAAATTGTCTTGCAATTATAAATGACAAGGACGGCAAACAGCTGACAGACGGTGAGGACATTAGAATTGGTGTTTCACAGCCTCTGAACCTTAAGCTTAACGGAGAGGATTATCCGACAGAAATTACAATGTCAGTGGGCGAAAGCTTAAACCTTGATGTAAGCTGTACACCAGCATTGATAAGCAATAATCTTGAAACAGTATTTGGTTCAGACGACAGCGATATCGTTGTAGCTGACGGAAATACAATTAAAGCGGCTGAAGCAGGTACAACTGTAATTCATGCCAGTGCAGGAGCATATGGCAATTCAATTCCGGATATTACTGTAAAGGTAATTGACGGCAGTGGATTCACCGTAAGAAATGTTGATGAAGGTATTATTATTAAGAAATATATCGGTGAGGATACAGACAGAATTGAAATCCCGTCAGAGATAGACGGCAAAAAGGTTGTAGGTGTTGATGACTTTGCATTTGGTTCAGTTTCTGATGATGTTATAATCACAGTACCTGATACACTTATGAGTGAGTATATCGGTGATGAGGCATTTATGACATATGCTGTTGTAAATGAACAGATCATTGAGAAGTCAGGCGGTACAACAGTAAATGAAGTACTGAAATACTGGATAAACGATGTTGGCGGAATGAACTATACTGATGATCAGATTGCAGATGCTGTTGCAAAGGTTCTTGAACATATTGGTGACACAAAGGGCATGTCAATGTCTGAGCTTGTTATGGAAGTTCTGAGAAATGCTGATAATCTTGGTTTCTCTCAGGAAAATCTTGATAAGCTTGAACTTGCGCTTTCTCTGATGTCATATAATAAGGTTAAGCTTGAAGGTCCGGCAGACACTGATTCAGAAAAATATGCAAGCGGTAAGATAAATCTTGAGTATATTATTTCTGAAAATGGTCTTAAGGGTGACGTTACGCTTGACGGAAAAGTAAACCTTTATGATGTAATAGCAATAGCTAAATACGTCATGGACAGCAAAAAATATCCGCTTTCAGATGAAGCAATCTCCAATGGTGATGTAACTGAAAACGAAAAACTGGATATTTATGATGCTATTGAAATTGCAAAGATTATTATGGCATAATGCCAGATATATTTGATTGC
>CAKSJL010000012.1 GCA_934463345.1 uncultured Oscillospiraceae bacterium
TAAAAATGCTTGCCATACACAAGTATGCCTGTGCATTTTTGCCTTGTCTGCATAAAAATTGTGCTTGGAAATCCGCATAAATATCTTGTGAAGACGGGTTCTTAGGCAACACCGCACAAAGCACGCCTGACAGCTTTGCACAGCATCTGCTGACAAATTTTCCGCACAATCTTTGTGCGGTTTTGCCTTTACTCTGCATAAGGGCGGAAATGCTGCTTATTCTGTGGTGTTGCCCCGGAGTATGATCCGTATTTTTATAATGATGCGGAGCGGTTCTGTGACCGGTAAAAAATCAAAGGAGCTGTTACATATGAACAAGTATTTTAAAAATGAAAAATTATGGTGTGCTATTGGCGGTGCGGCAGCGATTATTATCGGTAAGAAGATCGTCAAGGCAAAGAAAACCCGTGAGCTTGCTGTTTCTGGCCTTGCACAGGGAATGAAGCTTACTCATGACGCAAAGGAAGCGTTCCAGAATATGAAGGATGAGGCTTCTGATCTCTGTTATGATGCAAAGACAGCCGCAGGAATTACATCTGAGGAAACAGAAGAAGCAACAGAAGATGCGGCAGAATGAAATACACTATAGTATATGACAAACCAGGAAGAATACGCTTTCGCTGCGGCGGCTATGCGTTTGACAAGGATTTTGAATACTGCATAAGCAAACTTATGACAGATAATTCATTTGTCACAAAGGCAGAAGTTCACAGCGCAAACGGAAGTATACTGGTTTATTATAAAAACGGTTTTCGCAATGCAGTTATAAAAGCAGTTTCCGGTATACAGCCGTCTATGCTCGTTCCGGCTGCTCCGGACAGTGAATATGGCATTGAGGAAATAGACAGGGATTTTCGTGACAAGCTTTCCTCTGCTGTTATAAGGAAGATTGTAACAAAATATCTTGTGCCTTTGCCATTGCGCAAACTGCTTATCTTTGCAAACGGCATAAGATTTGTCTGGAGAGGCATCAAAACGCTGCTTGGCGGAAGACTTACAGTTGACGTTCTTGACGGAGCGTCGATCGGAGCCTGTCTTATCCAGAAAAACTATAAAACTGCAAGCTCTGTCATGTTTCTTCTTAATATATCCTCGCTTCTTGAGGATTATACAAGGGCAAGAACAAAAGCTGTTCTGGCTGACAGTCTTGCAATACAAACGGATAAGGTATGGCTTATAGACGGTGAGAAGGATATAGAAATACCAATGTCCGAGCTACAGAAGGGTGACAGGATCCGTATCCGCACAGGAAGCATTATACCTGTTGACGGTGAAATATGCGATGGTGAAGCATATATAAATGAATCGTCAATGACCGGTGAACCTCTTGCAGTCATGAAGTCTGCCGGATCGTCAGTTTTTGCCGGAACGGTTGTTGAGGAGGGAACTATTTCGGTAATAGTCCGTGAGCTTTCTTCCGATACAAAAATAAGCAGAATTATTGAACTTATTGACAATTCAGAAAATCTCAAGGCAGGCGTTCAGAGTCGTGCCGAAAGGCTTGCTGACAGTATAGTGCCGTTCAGTTTTCTGGGCTTTGGACTGACTCTTCTTCTGACGAGAAATATTACAAGGGCAGTATCCATACTCATGGTTGATTACTCCTGTGCAATAAAGCTTTCAACTCCGATTTCTGTTATTTCGGCAATTCGTGAGGCGTCTGACCACAGCATAACTGTCAAGGGCGGAAAATACCTTGAGGCGTTTGCGTCTGCGGATACAATTGTTTTTGACAAGACAGGAACACTGACAAATGCCGAACCTGTTCTGGAAAGCGTTGTAGCCTTTAACGGATATTCAGAAGACGAAATTTTAAGGATTGCAGCCTGTATAGAGGAGCATTTTCCACACAGTGTTGCCAGAGCGATTGTAAACGGAGCTGCTGACAAGGGCATTGAACATATGGAAGAGCATGCCGAGGTGGAATATATTGTTGCGCATGGTATTGCAACAATGCTTCATGGAAAGAGAGCCGTTATCGGAAGCAGACACTTTGTTTCTGATGATGAGGGAATAGAGATCTCAGATGAACAGCAGACTCTTATTGAGGAAAAAGCCGGAGCATGTTCTGTTGTATATCTTGCAGTAGGCGGAAAGCTCAGCGGTGCGCTTTGCATTTCCGATCCTCCGAGAAAAGAGGCAAAAACCGCTATAGAGCTTCTGAAAAAATCCGGTATTGAAAATATAGTCATGCTGACAGGCGACAGTGAAGGAACTGCAAGGATTATAGCCGAAAAACTTGGTATTACGCAGTACTGCGCACAGGTTCTTCCTGAGGACAAGCACAGCTATGTTGAAAACCTTAAAGCAGAGGGCAGACATGTTATAATGGTGGGAGACGGAATAAACGATGCTCCTGCACTTGCCGCTGCAAATGTTTCAGTTGCCATGAGCGATGCTTCGGATATCGCAAAGGAGACTGCTGATATAACGCTTCGTGGCGCAAGTCTTACAGAGCTTGAGGTTCTGCGCAGAATAAGCACCAGGCTGATGAGGCGTATAAACAGCAATTACCGCTTTATTATTGCATTCAATTCCGCACTTCTTCTGTCTGGATTTATAGGAATCATTGCGCCGTCAGCTTCTGCATTTCTTCATAATGCCTCAACTATGGCAATATGTGCAAAGAGCATGACGCCGCTTCTGGATGATGAAAAAGACAATAAGAAAAAATAAATACAGCTTAATATGGGACGCTTTTTGGCGTCCCTTTGCTTTTGTGCACCCTAATCAGAACTGTCCACATAGGAAATTCCATATGTATTTTCCGCAAATTTTGTTGATTGCTGCATTGAAAAATCTCATTCCTATGCGGACAGGTTCTTAATGTTTGACATTGAAAAGAAATTGTAGTATCATATAGTTACCGGCGGCTAACCGGTTGAAAGGAGCATTTGAATATGATCAAAATAACTGTTAAAATTGACGGAATGATGTGCGGAATGTGCGAATCCCACATAAACGATGCCTTCAGAAGAAGCTTTGATGTGAAAAAGGTTTCATCATCTCATTCAAAGGGACAGAGTGAAATCATTACCGATAAGGATATTCCTGACAGCAAAATCAAAGCAGTTATAGAGGATACTGGATATACATTTATTTCGGCTGAGAGAGAACCTTATGAGAAAAAAGGCTTTTTTGCCAGATTTGCAAAGCACTGATTGTAAGAACCTGTCCACATAAGAAAATCCGCACATATTTTCGGCAAATTTTGTCGATTGCTGCGTTGAAAAATCTCACCATACGTCAGTATGCTTTCAATTTTTCGCATTGCACTCGTCAAAATTATGCTCAAAAAACCGCACACAATTTCTATGTGGGCAGGTTCTAAAATTGAAACGTAGCAGTGATCGTAAGCACATCCTAATGCAATACCGCCCAAAGACGTCAGTGTTTTTTGTGCGGTATTGTATTAAGAACATGTATTCACAAGAATAAATTATACGTTTTTTGGCAGATTTAACGCATATTTCGTAAAAATAATACTTGGTTTTTATACAGACAGCATTTAAGGAAATAAATCTGCCGTATTGTTTTAAAATTCACTTTACATATTTACGATTTTAGTGTAAAATAGGATAAGAGCTTGTATGCACAGCTGAGGATAGCTGTCTGTAAGAAGCTGCCGGAGTAATGGTGTGAAAAAATCATGCTGTTTAAAACACATTCTGTCTGCCGATAAAACGTGAACTACAGAATGGAAATTAATATGAGAGGTGCAGGAATGGAACCAAGATATAAAAGAATTCTTTTAAAGCTTAGCGGAGAAGCACTTGCAGGAGAAAAAAAATTCGGACTTGATTACAGTGTAATAACTGAAATCTGTGAAAGCATAAAAAAATGTGCCCAGGCAGGGGTTGAAATAGGAATAGTTGTCGGAGGCGGAAACTTCTGGAGAGGTCGTTCCAGCGGCGGCATGGACAGAACAAGAGCCGATCACATGGGAATGCTCGCAACTACTATCAATGCGCTTGCAATAGCTGATGTTCTTGAATCAATGGATCTTGACGTAAGAGTTCAGACAGCTATCACAATGCAGCAGGTCGCAGAGCCTTATATAAGATTAAAGGCTATGAGTCATCTTAACAAGGGCAGAATCGTAATATTCGGATGCGGAACGGGAAATCCGTTTTTCTCGACAGATACAGCGGCTGCGCTCAGGGCAGTTGAGATCGAGGCTGACATATTCTTCAAGGCAACTATGGTTGATGGCGTTTATGACAAGGATCCTCATAAGTACAGCGATGCTAAGAAATATGACACGCTTACATTCAGCGATGTACTCAACAATAATCTTGGAGTTATTGACAGTACAGCTGCAACGATGTGTCGTGACAATGATATGAGCCTTCTTGTATTTGACCTCAGCAGACCGGACAATATTTATGACGCTATTATGGGCGAAAATATCGGAACGATAATTAAGGAGAACTGATTATGAAAGATACAATGAAAAAAGCAGAAGCTAAAATGACAAAATCTGTTGAAAGATTAAAGGGCGAATTTGCATCTATCAGAGCCGGAAGAGCTAACCCGGCTGTTCTGGACAAGGTTACAGTTGATTATTACGGCGCTCCGACACCTATAAATCAGCTTGCAGCCGTTTCTGTTTCAGAGGCAAGAATACTCGTTATTCAGCCATGGGACGCATCTTCCCTGAAAGCTATAGAAAAGGCTATTATTACCTCTGATGTAGGAATCACACCTACAAATGACGGAAAGGTTTTAAGACTTGTTTTCCCTCAGCCTACAGAGGACAGACGTAAGGAGCTGTGCAAGGAAATAAAGAAGTACGGCGAGGAAACAAAGGTTGCTGTAAGAGCAGTGAGACGTGATACAATGGAAGCCTTTAAAACTATGAAAAAGAATTCTGAGATTACAGAGGATGATCTTAAAAACTGTGAAAAGGACACTCAGAATCTTACAGACAAGTTCTGCAAGAATATTGACGCTCTTGTTTCTGAAAAGGAACAGGAAGTAATGAGTCTGTAAGCCATGGCGCTGTTTGGAAAGAAAAAGACGGCAGCGGAAGGACTTCCGGATATTCTGCCGGAGCATATTGCTTTTATAATGGATGGAAACGGAAGATGGGCGAAAAAAAGAGCGCTTCCGAGAAAATTTGGTCACAGAGAGGGCGCAAAGAATTTTCGCCGCATTGCACGTTACTGCAAGGACATAGGTATAAAAAATATAACTTTTTACGCCTTTTCGACTGAAAACTGGAAAAGACCTAAGGATGAGGTTGATGCAATAATTGAGCTTTTTCGTGAGTATATAGTTGATGTAAGAAATTATATAGGCGAAGAGGTAAGGGTGCTGTTTCTGGGCGACAAGTCAATATTTGACGAAGATCTCCAGAAAAAAATGACCGACCTTGAGGAGGATACAAAGGACAATCATGAGATGACGATGCTGCTTGCCATAAACTATGGCGGCAGAGATGAGATTGTTCACGCATCAAGGCTTATCGCTCAGAAGGTGGCAGCCGGAGAAATTTCAGCAGATGATATAACAGAGGAAATGTTCGGAGAATATCTCTATACAAAGGATGTGCCGGATGTTGACCTTATGATAAGACCAAGCGGTGAGCTGAGACTTTCAAACTTTCTTATATGGCAGTCGGCATATGCGGAATTTTATTTTACAGATGTTCTCTGGCCTGACTTTGTGCCTGAAGAGCTTGAAAAGGCGCTTGTCAGCTTTGCCGGACGTTCAAGACGATTCGGAGGTGTCTGAAAATGGGTATAAGACTTATTTCCGCTGCTGTCGGTGTGGCAATAGCGCTTGTAATCCTGTTTTTGCATAATACTGTTGCTCTTAACATAGCAATTGCCGCAGTAATCGTTTTAATGCTGTTTGAACTTTTTCGTGCCGGAAAGTGTTTAAAGCTCAGACTTACCTGTGCTCCTGCATATCTTTATGGAGCGATAATGCCATTTATAGTCTCCGGAAAAGCATCCAAATACAAACTCGCAGTAACTGTTGTATTTGTACTGTTCTGGTTTATTACATTTATAGCTCAGCACAATACAATGAAATACCAGAAATTTTTCTATATAACCGCATGTACTCTGCTTGTCAGCAATTCCATGAGCTGTCTTATAGTTCTGAACGATATGGACAGCGTTCATGGACTTATGTACCTTGTAATGGGACTTTGCGGGGCGTGGCTTGCTGACTCCGGAGCTTATTTTGCCGGTACGTTTTTTGGCAGACATAAGCTGTGTCCGGAGGTAAGTCCTAAGAAAACGGTGGAGGGCTTTGCCGGCGGAATTGCTGTTACAGGACTTTTGTTCGTGCTTATAAATTTCGTTTACTCAAAGATACTTCCGCATGTTACTGAATATACAGTAAGCGTCAATTATCTTGAGGTGTTTTTCCTGGGAGCAGCGCTTGCTGTTGTCGGAACAATAGGCGATCTTTCTGCGTCAGTCTTAAAAAGACAGTGTGAGATAAAGGATTACGGCAATATTATGCCGGGACATGGGGGAGCAATGGACAGATTTGATAGCGTGCTTTTTGTTGCACCTTGTTTTCTGGCTTTTGTTTCACTTATCAGTATATATGAATAGGGCGACAGCGCACAGATATAACTGATTCCTGCCGTCAGATCTTCAGGGGCTGTAAGTGGCTCAGATAGAGAAAAGCGTACAGCTGATTTTATCTGTGCCATGTAAGCCCTTTTTTTGCGGAAATATCTGATGGTATAAGGAAATCTGTTCGGTATTGCCGGAAAGGAACAGCATATAATTATCATGGACACAAATAAAACCGTTTCAATTATTGGTTCAACAGGTTCGATCGGTACTCAATCGCTTTCAGTTGCAAAGAAGCATGGGATAAGAGTTACAGCTCTTGCCGCAGGAAGCAGCTGGGAGACGCTTGCACAACAGTGCAGGGAAACAGGTGCGGAAACTGCCTGCATTTACAGTGAAGAATATATAAAACCTTTAAAGGATGCTCTTTTCGGAACAGGCGTTAAGGTGATTTCGGGAATGGAAGGACTTTGCCGGATAGCTGAGGGAAGCGAAAGTGATATGCTTCTTAATTCTGTCGTTGGAATGATAGGACTTCTTCCTACTCTTAAAGCTATTGAAGCCGGAAAGGATATTGCTCTGGCAAACAAGGAAACTCTTGTTGCCGGGGGAAGTCTTGTCATGAAAAGGGCGTCTGAAAAAAATATCAGAATTTATCCTGTTGACAGCGAACATTCAGCAATATTCCAGTGCTTACAGGGCAATAAGCGTTCGCAGCTTAAAAAAATCATACTGACAGCTTCGGGCGGCCCTTTCTTTGGAAAAAAACGTAGCGAGCTTGAAAATGTGACTGTAAGTCAGGCGCTTAACCATCCAAACTGGAGCATGGGCAGCAAGATTACCATAGACTCGGCAACGCTCATGAACAAGGGACTTGAATTTATTGAGGCAAAGTGGCTCTTTGATCTTGAACCGGAACAGATTGAAATTGTAGTTCACAGACAGAGCGTTGTTCATTCAGCTGTTGAATACATGGATAATTCCGTTATTGCACAGATGGGCGTACCTGATATGAAGATACCTATACAGTATGCACTTCTTTATCCGGACAGATGCGAATGTGAATGCAAGCCGCTTTCGCTTACAGATTACGGTACGCTTACCTTTGAAAAGCCTGACCCGGAAACGTTTAGTTGTCTTGCAGCATGTATTGAGGCAATAAAAAGAGGCGGTGCATATCCATGTATTGTAAACGGAGCAAACGAGGAAGCAGTTGGACAGTTCCTTGATGGAAAAATCAAGTTCACAGAAATAGGAGAGCTTGTAAACGGCGCTCTTGAAGAATTTTCTTACCATGATATAGAAAAATATGAGGATGTAACACATTGGGATTCTAAGGCAAGGGAGTTTGTACTCAGTAAGATAAAACAGGAGGCATAAATGAAATATATTCTTGCTATTATAATATTTGGTGTTATTATTCTGATTCATGAATTCGGACACTTTTTTACAGCCAAGCTCTGCGGCATAAAGGTAAACAAGTTTGCGCTTGGAATGGGACCTTGTCTGCTGAAAAAGCAGTTCGGAGAAACGGAATATTCAATAAGACTTTTTCCGGTCGGAGGTTTCTGCGCCATGGAGGGAGAGGACGAGGACAGCGATAACAGCCGTGCGTTCGGCAATAAGCCGGTATGGCAGAGAATGATCGTTATTGTTGCCGGAGCATTTATGAACATTCTGCTGGGATTTGTTCTGGTTCTGTCGCTTACATGCTCGTACGAAAAAATACCGACAACCACTGTAAGCGAGTTTCATACCTCGTCTGAAAGCGCAAAAAGCGGAATTCTCCCTGGCGACAGAATAGTTAATATAGACGGAGTAGGAATCCTTACCGTAAAGGATCTCCGGTATGCGCTTATGTCATCTCCGGATGAAAAGTATGATGTCACAGTAAAAAGAAACGGCGAAAAGATAAAATTCAGCGATGTTGTTTTTGAGGACAAGGCAAACAATTTAGTTATAGACTTCTATGTCGGCTGGAAAAACAAAACGCCGCTTTCAGTTGTTTCGTATTCTGCAAAGGATACCGTTTCGACTGCAAAGCTTGTATGGCTTTCCCTGAAAGATCTTATAACTGGAAAATACAGCTTTCGTGATCTTTCCGGTCCGGTCGGTCTTGTCAACGCTATAGGCGATGCAGCGGATTCCGGAGAAAGCACTGCTGAATCGGTTCAGTCTATAGTAAGCCTTGCGGCTCTTATAACAATAAATCTTGGCATAGTAAATTTACTTCCGATACCCGGACTTGACGGCGGCAGATTTCTTTTCCTGCTTATTGAAGCGATCAGAAGAAAGCCTGTCAAGCCTGAGCATGAGGGAACGGTTCATCTTATTGGCATGGCGCTGCTCATGCTTATGATCGTGGCAGTTACATTCAGCGATATAAAACGAATAATCGGATAGGTGAAAAATATGAGGGATATAAAGAAAGTTAAGGTTGGAAATTATCTGCTTGACGGAAACAGAATTTATGTTCAGTCAATGCTCAACAAGCGCTCTGACGATATTGAGGGAAGCGTCAGACAGGCAATGGAACTCGAGGAAGCCGGTTGTGATATAGTCAGGGCGGCTATTCCGGATATGGACGCTGTAAAGCTTATTCCGGCGATAAAGGAAAAGGTGAATATACCACTGGTTGCCGATATACATTTTGATTACAGGCTTGCAGTCGCAGCAGCTGAATCCGGGGTTGACAAGATACGCATAAATCCCGGAAATATCGGCGGAATGGATAATGTTGAAAAGGTTGTAAAGGCATGTAAAAGCCGCAGAATTCCTATAAGAGTAGGAGTCAATTCTGGTTCTCTTGAAAAGGATATACTCGCAAGATATGGTTCGCCGACGCCGGAAGCGCTTGTTGAAAGTGCGCTTTACCACGTCAAGATGCTGGAGCATTTTGATTTCGACGATATTGTCATATCAATAAAATCTTCTGATGTAAAAACCATGATAGAAAGCTATCGTCTGGCAGCTCTCAAGTGCAGTTATCCGCTTCATCTCGGAGTTACTGAGGCAGGAACTGAGAGAATGGGTGTTATAAAATCGGCTGCCGGAATTGGTTCGCTTTTGTGCGATGATATCGGAGAAACCATAAGAGTTTCCCTGACCGGCGATCCGGTTCGGGAAATAGCGGCAGCAAAGGATATTTTAAAGGCTGTCGGAAGAGGAAGCGGCGTTGAGCTTGTTTCCTGCCCGACATGCGGAAGAACGAGGATAGATCTTATTAAGACAGCCTCTGAGATAGAGGAAGCTTTAAAGAATGTCAATAAAAATATAAAGGTCGCTGTAATGGGCTGTGTTGTAAATGGTCCGGGAGAGGCCAGAGAAGCTGATATAGGCATTGCCGGCGGAGACAAATGCGCTGTTATCTTCAAAAAGGGCGAGGTGCTCAGAAAGGTTAGCGAGGAAGAAATTGTTCCGGAGCTTCTGAAGGAAATAGAAAAGCTTTGATGGAGATTTAGGATGAACGAGATAAGACTTGGGTCTTTTTTAGATGAATATGAATCGTCTGTGCCGGAATCTTTAAGGGATGGTATGATTTTTAAGGTTACATATTCGCCGGACCGGACAAGAATATCATTTTATGTAAGGTTTACCTGCCTTATTGCGTATAGTGATGTCATTTTCTTTGAAAAGCACCTTGAAAACGCCCTTCATCTTGAAAAAGCCGATCTTTACTGCAAATATTCCCCTGAGCTTTTTTCAATGGACTATTATGGTGATCTGATTCTGAAGCTGAAGAGAAAGCTTGCAGTTGTAAACGGATTTCTTGACAATGCCGACATATCGTACAGCGGCGGACTTATCAGCATAGAAATAAAAAACGGCGGCTACGATCTGCTTATGAAGGCAAATTTCTGCGGAGAGCTTTCAAAGCTTATAAAGGAAGAATTTGACCTTGATATAAGAACAGAGCTTACCGGTGAGCACAATGTTGATATTGAGGAGCATGACAGGCAGATGGAGGAAATACGCTCCTCTATGCCTGTGTATTCTGCGCCGCCCGAACTGCCTGAACCTCCGTATCCGGCAGCTGAGCCATACGGCACTGAACCTCCGCCGGAAGAGAATACAGACGAGCCTTACGGTGAAATTTCCGCTGATGGTTTCCGGTTCGAGATAGAAACCGATTCGGCAGAGAAGATAATGGGCAGAAAGATCCATGCAAAACCGGAGCTTATAGGCTCTGCAATAAGACAGCTTGACAGAAACGTAACGCTTATGGGCGATATATTTGACATAGCCGACGTTAAAACCACAAAGACCGGAAAAAACATTCATGTATTTTATATTACAGATTATACCGGTTCAGTTCAGATGAAGCTGTTCATTGACCCTGAAAAGGATAAAACAGAGGTAGGAAAGCTTAGAAAGGGCGTTACTGTACTCGTTTACGGAAAGCTGGAATTTGACGATTTTTCAAAGGATATTTCTGTAAGGCCACTTTCAATTGTAACTGTAAAGAAAAAGAAGAGAATGGATACTGCTCCGGAAAAGCGTGTTGAGCTTCATCTGCATACAAAAATGTCTGCAATGGATGCGGTTACTGATGCAGATTCTCTGATAAAGCGGGCACATTCCTGGGGACACAAGGCTATTGCAATAACAGATCATGGCGTTGCACAGGCGTTTCCGGAAGCTATGAACGCTTTGTCAGGACTTGATGACTTCAAGGTTATATATGGCTGCGAGGCTTATGTTGTAAATGACATTGTTCCGCTGAATATTATAAGCAAGGCAGACAAGCGCAGCGTAAATGAGGAAATAATTATATATGACGTTGAAACGACAGGTCTTAGTCGTGACAAAGACAGACTTACTGAAATCGGTGCGGTAAAGATAAAAAATCTTCGTGTTATAGACAGCTTTAATATAATGGTTAATCCTGAGCGCCCTATTCCGCCGTATATTTCAGAGCTTACAGGCATAACGGATGCAATGGTTGCAGATGCGCCAAAGGAACGTGAGGCTGTTGAAGAATTCTTCCGTTTCTGCGGAGAAAATCCGGTTATGGTTGCCCATAATGCTTCGTTTGATAATTCAATGATTGACGCAGTGTGCAGCAGACATAATATTCCACACGAATATACAAGCATAGACACACTTGTCATGAGCCGGGCGATGCTTCCGGAACTTGGAAGGCATAAGCTTGATACCGTTGCAAAGCATCTGAAACTGGGCAAGTTTGAACATCACAGAGCATGCGACGACGCTATGATTCTCTCAAAGATATTTATAAAGCTTATGGAGCGTCTGGTTTCGGAAAATGGCATTGAAGTACTTGCAGAGCTTAACACAAAGGTGCAGAAAATAGATGTAAAGAAGCTCAAGTATTTTCACCAGATTATACTTGTCAGAAACAGCGTTGGCTTAAAGAACCTTTACAGACTTATTTCAATGAGCCAGCTTGACTACTTCTACAAAAGACCTCTTATGCCGAAATCAGAGCTTATGAAATATCGTGAGGGACTTATTTTCGGCAGTGCTTGTGAAGCCGGTGAGCTTTTCAGGGCAATGGTTGACAGAAAGCCTGAAAAGGAAATAGAAGAGCTTGCGAAATTTTACGACTACCTTGAAATACAGCCTGTTTTAAATAATGAGTTTATGTTAAGAAACGGACAGGCTGAGTCAATAGAGGAACTGCGTGACTACAACAGGAGAATCGTTGCCCTCGGCGATAAACTTGGCATACCAGTCTGTGCAACCTGTGACGTTCATTTCATGGACAAGGATGACAGCATTTTCAGAAAGATACTTATGGTCGGAAACGGCTTTAAGGATGGTGAGAATCAGCCACCGCTGTATCTGCGCACGACTGATGAAATGCTTGAGGAATTTTCCTATCTGGGTGAAGAAAAGGCTTATGAGGTTGTTGTAAAAAATACAAATATGATTGCTGACTGGATAGAAAAGGTCAGACCGATACCGCTCGGAACATTTACTCCTGACCTGCCAGGTGCGCAGGAGGATCTTGTAAGAATCACAAATGAAAGGGCGAAGAGCATCTATGGCGATCCGCTTCCGGAAATAGTGGAAAAACGTCTTAACAGGGAGCTTGAATCTATTATAAAGCATGGTTTTTCGGTTCTCTATATAATTGCGCAGAAGCTTGTCTGGAATTCAGAGGAGCACGGCTATCTGGTAGGTTCAAGAGGATCTGTCGGTTCTTCGTTTGTTGCGTCCATGGCTGGTATTTCGGAGGTAAATCCGTTAGCGCCGCATTATGTATGCCCCGAATGCAGATACAGTGAGTTTATAACGGACGGAAGTATTGGCTCTGGCTTCGATCTTCCGCAGAAAAACTGTCCTAAGTGCGGAACGGATATGCATCGTGATGGTCATGATATACCATTTGAAACGTTTTTAGGCTTTGATGGTGATAAAGCGCCTGATATTGACCTTAATTTTTCCAGTGAATACCAGAGCAGCGCACACAGATATACAGAAGTTCTTTTCGGACCTAAAAACGTGTTCAAGGCGGGAACTATAAGCGGTGTGCAGAAAAAAACTGCATTCGGCTATGCAAAGCATTATCTTGAGGAAACGGGAAAAACTGCAAATCCGACAGAAGAAAACCGTCTTTCAATCGGCTGCATAGATGTCAAGAGAACGACAGGTCAGCATCCGGGAGGAATGGTCGTAGTTCCGTCGGACTATGAGATATATGACTTTACTGCGGTTCAGCATCCGGCTGAATCGGAGGAATCTGACGTTGTGACAACCCATTTCGACTTCAAATCGCTGCATGATACCATACTAAAGCTCGACGAACTGGGACATGTCGTTCCTACGCTTTACAAGCATCTTGAGGACATGACAGGCATGAAAATCAAGGACGTTCCGACTTCAGATCCGAAGGTAATTGAAATGTGTACAAATGCGGAGGTTCTTGGGGTTTCGCCTGATGAAATATACTGTCGGACAGGAAGCCTTGGAATTCCTGAAATGGGCACAAGCTTTACAATACAGATGCTTATAGACGCAAAGCCTAAAAAATTCAGCGACTTTTTGCAGATATCCGGTCTTTCTCATGGAACGGACGTATGGCTGGGAAACGCAAAGGATCTTATTGACAATAATATCTGTACGATTTCAGAGGTTATAGGTACTCGTGACAGCATTATGACATATCTTCTATACAAGGGTGTTGAACCAAAAATGGCATTTAATATCATGGAGTGGACACGAAAGGGCAAAGCGCCGAAATTCTTTACTCCTGAGGTTATTGAAATGCTTAAATCCCATAATGTTCCCGACTGGTATATTGAAAGCTGTCTGAAAATAAAGTACATGTTCCCGAAGGCGCATGCTGCGGCGTATGTTATTGCTGCAATAAAGCTTGGCTGGTTCAAGCTTTACAAGCCGCTTGAATTTTATGCCACATATTTTACGACAAGAGGCGCTGATTTCGATGTCGAAACGGTTATGAGCGGCATAAATTCAGTGCGCAACAAAATAGAAGAGCTGAAGGTAAAGGGAAACGACAAGAGCGTCAAGGAAAAGGATACCTATGACCTGCTGCTCATAATAAATGAAATGATGTCGAGAGGATACGGCTTTCTGCCTATTGATATATACAGCTCTCATGCTACGAAATATATTATTGATGACGGAAAGATCAGAATACCGTTTAATGCGATTTCAGGAGTCGGTGACAATGCGGCAGTAAAGCTTTACGAAGCGGCTCAGAAAAAGGATTACATTTCAATTGAGGAGCTTCAGAAAAAAAGCGGCGCATCAAAAACGACAATGGAGGCTCTTGAAAAGCTGAACGCCTTAGGCAATTTGCCTAAAACAAGTCAGATGACGTTGTTTTAACTTGACTTCTTTAAGATATCATGCTATCATGTTAGCATACTAAAGCGAATTGAGGAGAAAAAAATGAGAACCAACGATATGATAACTCCGGAGGGTACTAAAGACCTTCTGTTTGATGAATGTATAATAAGACAAAGCGTTGAGGATAAAGTCCATTCTATTTTCAAAAGCAGAGGATATTCGGAGCTTATAACTCCAAGCATAGAATTTTACGATGTTTTTAATCATAACAGCGGATATTTTCCACAGGAAAGACTTTTTAAGCTGACTGACTGCAAGGGCAGGCTTCTGGTTTTGCGTCCGGACAACACTATTCCGATTGCAAGAATTGTTGCAACAAGACTTAAGGACGCAGTTCTGCCAATGAGGCTTTATTATAATCAGTGTGTATTCACAATGGAGCCGTCGCTTAAGGGAAGAAGCGCACAGACGGTCCAGACGGGAATCGAGCTTATAGGTTCTTCTTCAAGAATGGCTGATCTTGAGGTTATAGCTACAGCTATTGAGGTGCTTTCTTCATGCTCAGACGGAGAATTTTCACTTGAAATCGGCGATATAAGATTCTTTAAGGAACTTGTAAGCAAGCTTGACGCTACCAGGGAGCAGAAGGAAATGATTCGTGACTATATTGAAGCCAAGAATTATCCGGCTCTCAATGATATGCTCGACAGCATCGGCAAAAACGAAATAACTCATGCGCTTAAAAGACTTCCGAGACTTTTTGGCGGAGAGGAAGTATTTGAAAAGGCATCGAAGCTGTTTTCCGATGAAAAGATTGACGCTGTGCTTGAAAGTCTGAAAGAGCTTTACAACAAGGTTTCTACTATTATAGGCAGCGGAAATCTAACTGTGGATCTCGGAATGGTAAACAGAACAGACTATTATACCGGCGTAATAATCAAGGGATATCTTGAGGGTTACGGCGAGGAGGTTCTTTCCGGAGGAAGATATGACAAGCTTATTGCTGATTTCGGATATGATGTTCCGGCAACAGGCTTTGCTGTCAATGTTGACGCCGTAACACAGGTCGAACTTAAAAACAATCCTGTCAAGGCGACTCCGGTTGATGTAATTGTCTTTGCACAGAAGGGCTTTGAGATGGAGGCTCTTGCAAAAGCGGACGAGCTTAGAAAATCCGGAAAAAAAGCTGAGATATCGCTTTTTGATACAATAGAGGAAACTGTCAGATATGCCGGTGAAAAGGATATTGCCGAGGTTGTCACAGTTGATGAAAAGGAGGCGCAGTAAAAATGCAGAAGCCGCTTAGAATAGCGCTCACAAAGGGCAGACTTGAAAAGGATACAATAGGACTTCTTGAAAAATCAGGTTTTGACTGCACAGCTGTAAGGGAAAAGGGAAGAAAGCTGATACTTCCTATAAAAGACGCAAATATAGAAGTTGTGCTTGCAAAGGCAAATGACGTTATTACATATGTTGAACATGGCGTGTGCGATATGGGCGTTGTCGGCAAGGATACAATTATGGAGATGAGCGGAAAGTTTTTCGAGCTTGTTGACCTGGGATTCGGACGCTGTAAATTTGCGCTTGCCGCCAAAAAGGGTACGGATTTTTATGAGGGCTACGGTGTAAAGACAATTGCCACAAAATATCCGAATGTTGCGAGATCTTTTTTTGAGAGCAAGGGCATGGATATTGATATAGTAAAAATCGAAGGTTCTGTTGAGCTTGCACCGCTTCTGGAGCTTTCAAACGGTATTGTGGATATTGTTGAAACCGGAACAACGTTAAAGGAGAACGGGCTTGAGGTAATTGAGGACATAGCTCCTATTTCCGCAAGACTTATTGTAAATACCGTAAGTCTTAAATTAAGACAGAAAGAAATTGAGGATTTAATCAGAATTATAGAGGAGAATCTGTGATGATAAAGAAGATTTATGCCAACGGCAAGGATGAATTTGAATTTCTTGAAGCACTTAAAAAGCGCAGCGGTGAAACTGATAAAAAGGTAACGCAGATCGTAAACGAGATTATAGAAAATGTAAAGGAAAACGGCGACAAGGCTGTTAATGACTATACACTCAAATTTGACGGAAGTCTGCCGGAATATTTTGAAGTTCCGCAGGATGTTATAAACGATGCTCTTGAAGAAGCAGACGAGGATTTTGTAAACGCACTTCTGAATGCTATGGAAAACATTGCAGAATTCCATAACCGCCAGCGTCAGCAGGGCTTTACTGACACTAAGGAAAACGGCGTAATGCTTGGTCAGAGAGTAAGAGGACTTGAAAGAGTCGGTCTTTATGTTCCGGGCGGTACAGCTGCTTATCCGTCAAGCGTTCTTATGAATGCGATTCCGGCAAAGATTGCAGGCGTTAAGGAGATAATAATGGTAACTCCTCCGCTCAAGGACGGAACTCCTAACAAGGATATACTTGTTGCCGCTGCCGTATGCGGAGTTGACAGAGTATTTATGATGGGCGGTGCACAGGCTGTAGCAGCTCTGGCATTCGGAACGGAGACGATACCTAAGGTTGATAAGATTGTAGGTCCTGGAAATATCTTTGTTGCAACTGCAAAGAAGCTTCTTTACGGACAGGTTGACATTGACATGATAGCAGGTCCGAGTGAGATTCTCGTCATGGCTGATGAAACGGCAGATCCGAAATTCGTGGCAGCTGATCTTATGTCACAGGCTGAACATGACAAGCTTGCTTCTGCAATACTTCTTACAACAAGCGAGGATATTGCTGACAGAACTATTGCGGAAATTGAAAGACAGGTTCAGTACCTTTCAAGAAAGGATATAATTGAAAAGTCGCTTGAAGATTACGGTGCTGTAATAATCTGTGACTGTCCGCACTGTGCTGTTGAGCTTGCAAATGCAATTGCTCCTGAACACCTTGAGGTTCTTATGAAAAACCCGACAGAGTATATCGGAAAGCTTGACAATGCAGGTTCTGTATTCCTCGGCAACTATGCATCAGAGCCGCTTGGTGACTATTATGCAGGCCCGAACCATGTCCTTCCGACAAGCGGCACTGCAAGATTTTTCTCTCCGCTTTCAGTTGCAAGCTTCATTAAGCGTTCAAGCTATATCTATTATACAGAGCAGGCTCTCAGGGAGGCAAAGGACGATATCGTTCTTATTGCCGAAAAGGAAGGGCTTACAGCTCACGCAAATGCTATTAAAGTAAGATTTGAAGACTAATTCAGCAAAGGAATGATCTTAAATGAGCAGCTGGGAAAGCAATATAAGACGTGTTGAGCCTTATGTTCCGGGTGAACAGCCAAAGGAAAAAAATATCATAAAGCTCAATACAAACGAGAATCCTTATCCGCCGTCACCGGCAGTAAAGAAGATACTGGAAGAATATGATACTGACAAAATGAGACTATATCCTGATCCCGATTCATCAGTTCTTGTTGAGGCGCTTGCACAGAGATATGGCGTTGGACCGGAACAGGTTTTTGTCGGAGTTGGTTCTGACGACGTTCTGTCGATGGCTTTTCTGACGTTTTTTAATTCTGACAAGCCTGTGATTTTTCCTGATATTACATATTCGTTTTATGATGTCTGGGCAGAGGTTTACAGAATACCATATAAAAGAATACCGCTTGACGAACAGTTCTTCATAAATGCAGATGACTATATCTGCGATAACGGCGGAGTTATTTTCCCGAATCCTAATGCTCCGACGGGAGTTCAGGAAAGCCTGGAAATGATAGAAAAAGTGATAAAGGGAAATCCGGCTTCTGTTGTTATAATAGATGAAGCATACATAGATTTTGGCGGAGAAAGCTGTTTGCCGCTTATTGAAAAATATGAAAATCTGCTTGTAGTTCAGACATTTTCAAAGTCACGCTCAATGGCTGGAATGAGAATAGGCTTTGCTATGGGAAACAAAAAGCTTATAAAGTATATGAACGATGTCAAATTTTCTGTAAATTCATACACGATGAATCCTCTGACACTGCTTTGCGGTGTTGCTGCGGTAAAGGACGAAGAATACTTTAAAAGCACGACCGAAAGCATAATAAAGACTCGTGAAGAGGCGAAGAAGAGACTTTCCGGACTGGGCTTTGAATTTACAGATTCCACAAGCAATTTTATATTTGCATCACACAATTCAAAGCCGGCAGCTGAAATATTTGAGGAGCTGAAAAAGCGGAAAATATTTGTCCGCTACTGGAACAAGCCGAGGATAAATAATTATCTCAGAATAACGGTCGGCACACCGGAGGAAATGGAAAGCCTTGCAAAGGCGCTTGAGGAGATTCTGTAGGGGATATTCCGAACTGAATGTGAAAGGAAAAAACAATGAGAACAGCAGCTGTTGAAAGAAAAACTCGTGAAACTGATATAAAAATAAGTCTCACAATTGACGGAAAGGGCAGTTCTGAAATATCGACCGGTATAGGCTTTTTTGATCACATGCTTACTGCTCTGTCAAAGCACAGCGGAATCAGCATGAACATAAAGGCGGCAGGAGATCTTGAGGTTGACGGTCACCATACGGTCGAGGACACCGGAATCGTTCTGGGACAGGCGTTGGCGGCAGCACTTGGCGACAAGTCCTCAATTGCAAGATACGGAACGGCTTATATTCCGATGGATGAGGCTCTGGGGTTCTGTTCTCTTGACATAAGCAACAGACCGTTTCTTGTGTTTAAAGGCGCATTTACCAACCAAATGATAGGGGAATATGATGCTTGCCTGACAGAGGAATTTTTCAGGGCATTTGCCTTTAATGCCGGAATTACCATGCATCTCGACATGGTTTACGGTTCTAACGACCACCATAAATGCGAGGCTCTTTTCAAGGCGGCAGCTCATGCGCTGAAGGCGGCAGTAAAAGAGCTTGAAGGCGGAGAAACGCTTTCAACAAAGGGAATTCTTTAAGGAAAGGAATGATATAAATGATTGCTGTTGTTGACTATGGCGCAGGAAATATATTCAGTGTCAAAAATGCTCTTGACTATCTTGGCATGGACAGCATGCTTACCGACAAAAGGGAGGACATTGAAAACGCAGATGCAATAATTCTTCCGGGAGTCGGAGCGTTTCCGAGCGCTATGAATATGCTGAACAAAAGCGGACTTGTCAGCACTATAAAGGAACAGGCGCTTAAAAAGCCGTTTCTGGGAATTTGCCTTGGAATGCAGCTTCTGTTTGAAAAGGGATATGAGTTTGAGGAATGTGACGGACTCGGACTTATTCCCGGAAGCGTTGTTAAAATGGAAGAACCGGAGCTTATAATCCCGCATATGGGCTGGAATAAACTTGAGATGCTAAACGACTGTCCTCTGCTTTCCGGACTGGACGAAAACAGCTTTGTTTATTTTGTACATTCCTATAAGGCGCAGTGCGATGACAGAAATATTGCCGCATATTCCGTTTATGGCGGAAGAGTTCCGGCGCTTGTATCAGACGGAAGGACTGTTTACGGCGCACAGTTTCATCCAGAAAAAAGCGGCGAGACGGGTCTTAAAATCCTGAAGAATTTCGGAGGGCTTATCTGATGATTATTTTACCGGCAATTGATATCAAGGACGGAAACTGCGTAAGGCTTTTCAAGGGCGATTTTTCAACTGTTGAAAAGGTTGCGGCTGACTATATGGAAACTGCAAGGGGTTTTGAAAAAGCCGGTGCGTCATGGATACACATGGTTGACCTTGACGGCGCTAAAGAGGGCAGACCTGTAAACACTAAAATTTACAGGGATGTTGCTGAAAAGACATCGCTTAAAGTCGAAGTAGGCGGAGGAATCAGAAATATTGAAACAATAGAGGAATACCTTTCAATGGGTATTTCAAGGGTTATAATCGGTTCGGCAGCGCTGAAAAATCCACAGCTTGTAAAAGAGGCTGTTGAAAAGTTTGGCAGTGAAAGAATCGCAGTAGGCATAGATTCAAAGGACGGTATGGTTGCGACTGAGGGATGGCTTGAAGCTTCAGATATCAACTATATTGACCTTGCAAAGAAAATGATAAGCATAGGAGTCAAATACTTCATTGTAACTGATATTTCAAAGGACGGAACGCTTTCCGGCGTTAATACCGAACAGCTGGGAGAACTTGCAAGGGCTACAGACGGCGAATGCTGTATTATAGCAAGCGGCGGAGTACATACCATTGATGATATAAAGGCATGCAAAGAGCTTGGACTTTATGGTACTATTTGCGGAAAGTCAATTTACAAGGGAACGCTTTCACTTGAAGAGGCTGTGAAGATAGGGGAAGGAGAGTAAAAAATGCTTGCAAAGAGAATTATTCCCTGCCTTGATGTCAGAAACGGAAAGGTAGTAAAGGGAGTTAATTTTGAGGGTATAAAGGATGTCGGCGATCCTGTTGAGTATGCGCAGGAATATAACCGCCAGGGTGCGGACGAGCTTGTTTTTTACGATATTACAGCTTCTTTTGAGGGCAGAGGAGTTTTCCTTGACGTTGTAAGGGAAACTGCAAAAAAGGTTTTTGTTCCGCTGACAGTCGGCGGAGGAATCAAAACGGCTGATGATATTCGTGACGCTTTAAGAGCCGGTGCAGACAAGGTGTCTGTAAATTCACAGGCTGTGCAGAATCCGCAGCTTATAAGAGACGGTGCTGATATATTCGGAAGTCAGTGTATATGTGTTGGAATTGACGCAAAGAAAATTGCTGATAAAAAGTGGACTGTTTATATAAACGGCGGACGTGTTGACATGAAGCTTGATCTTATTGACTGGGTCAAAAGGATAGAACAGCTGGGCGCAGGTGAAATATGTCTGAATTCAATTGACGCGGACGGAACAAAAGCTGGATTTGATATTGAAATGCTGGATGCTGTGTGCAGTGCAGTAAAAATACCTGTTATTGCAAGCGGCGGCGCAGGAAAAATCAGTGACTTTTCCGAGGTTTTTGAGAAAACCGGTGCAACAGCGGCACTTGCAGCTTCACTTTTCCACTTTAAGGAGCTTACAGTGGGCGAGGTCAAGGATTATTGCAGAGAAAAAGGTATTGTTGTAAGATGATAATTATGCTCGACCTGCGTGTAACATTTGCTGTGCTGAAAAATATTTTAAAAGAGGAAAGCAATGATAAAAATAGATTTGAATGACCTTGACAAGTTTTTTGCCAAGAATGAGCTTATACCGGCAATCTGTTTCGAGGCAGATACTAAAACGGTATTGATGCTTGCATATATGAATAAGGAAAGCCTGAAAAGAACCCTTGAAACGGGATATACATGGTTCTGGAGCCGTTCAAGACAGGAATACTGGAATAAGGGCGCAACCTCCGGACATTTACAGAAGGTTGTGAGCATTTACGGTGACTGCGATAATGATACGCTGCTTGTAAATGTAAAGCAGACGGGTGCTGCATGCCATACAGGTTCATACAGCTGCTTTTTCAATGAAATTTATAATGATGAGGAGAAATAAAAATGACAGTTTATGAGGAAATATTTGAGGTAATAAAGCAGAGAAAAGCGGACTATGAAAACGGTACTGCGCAGGAAAATTCCTATACCTGTTATCTTTTTGACAAGGGTGTTGACAAGATCTGCAAGAAAGTCGGCGAGGAGGCAACGGAGACTGTTATTGCTGCAAAAAACGGTGATAACGAGGAGCTGAAAAATGAAATAAACGATCTGCTTTATCATGTTATGGTTCTCTGTGCTAACCAGGGACTTGAATGGTCGGAGGTTGAAAAGATTCTTGACGAGAGAAATGAGAAGATCGGTAATCTCAAGAAATTCCATCAGGTAGACAAGAACAGCTGATTGTTAACGGAAAGGAAATGAGAATGAAAAAATTTATTTCAGTTGTCGCTGCGGCTGCGGTAACGCTTTCTGCACTGGCAGCTAATGCTTCAGACATGCTTGCTTCATTTATGTATAATGACAGCACTTCAAAAAGCGATTTGTATTACTACTGCATTATGAAGCTTGAAGATGAGCCGCTTGCATGCTATGATTATGCAAAGAAAAACGGCGTTGATGAGTTTATATTTACAGAAGAGGGACAGACTGCTTATACATCGCTTATGACAGAGCATGAGACTGCATTGCAGAACCTTGACACATATCTCGGCAGGGAAGTTGGAAGTATTTATGATTATACGGCAGTATACAACGGATTTTCAACGATACTCAGCTATGATGAATATGTCAATGTCTATAAGAACAAGGAAAGCGTCGGACTGGAAAATATATACCTGGAAGATATGTATTATGGTGAAGCAGATGACGTGCAGGCTACTGTAAAAAAGAGCACGAGTAGTGTAGATTACACCGGAATGACCCAGAGTGTTCGTGAGAAAACCGGAATTAATAAGGTTGACATTAAGGGCGAATCAACTGTAATAGCCATAATTGACAATGAATTTGATACAAGCCATGAGTTTATCAGTTCAATGCCGGATAATTCACAGGTAAGACTTGATGAAGAAGCGATTGACAGTATTTCGCCATATCTTTCTGCTACAGGCGTTGGAGGAGAGGGTTACTACCTGAACGAAAAGATCCCATACAGATTCAATTATGATACGTTTGATACTGATACATCAGCGGATGATCCCGATGAATCACATGGAACGCATGTTGCAGGCATTGCTGCCGGAAATGGTGACGCTGTAACTGACAGCAGCATGAAGCCATACGGTACTGCGGCAAATGCACAGCTAGCCTTAATGTCAGGTCTTGCAAATCATGAGGTTATGGCTGCATACGATGACTGCGCATATATTGGTGCGGATGTTGTCAATGCAAGCTACGGCAGGTCATATGCTTCAAGCGCCAGCTGTCCATATGAATCGGAGGCTATAAAAAACCTCAATTTCTGCGGTACGCTTTTCTGTGCTGCTGCCGGAAATGAAAGCAAGATTGGATATGAGGGAGCAGATTCGCTTCTGAATACTGACTATGCGTCAGGCGGCGCTCCAAGCGTAGAATCAGCAGCTCTGGCTGTTGCGTCTGCGGACAATCCGGTGCGTGAATCAAAGATTATTGAGGTAGGCGGAAACAAGTATCCGCTTAATCCTGGAACAAACGATATAACAGCTGAATTCCCGGACAAAAAGCTTGAACTTGCGGTTATTCCGGGTTATGGATACAGCGAGGATTACGAAGGTATTGATGTTGAAGGAAAGGTTGTGCTTGTTAAAAGAGGGGAAATAGGCTTTGAAGAAAAAGGAAAAATTGCCCTTGATAAAGGCGCAGTCGGAATAGTTTTTTATAACAGCGAGAATACCTCTACACTTTCACCTTCATGCTATTCACTTCCATGCGGAATAATAAGCAGTGAAAGCGGACTTGCTATTGTAGAATCAGGCAAAACTGATATAAAAATCAATTCAACGTCTGAATATTTTATGTCGGACACCAGCACGATGAATGACTTTTCATCATGGTGCTATACTGAGGAGCTTATCTTAAAGCCGGAGATCACAAGCTTCGGCGGAAATATTATATCATCTCTGTCCGGCAATAAGTACGGAAAGCTTTCCGGAACATCCATGGCTGCACCGCAGCTTACGGGTATTTCAGCACTTGTCAGGGAATATCTTGAAAACAACAAGGAAAAGTACGGCATAGAATCTGAATCAGATTATCCTGAAATGATTGCAAAGCTTCTTATGTCAACAGCGTCACCGGTCAACAGCTCATCATCAGCCTATGTGGCTTCTCCGAGAGTTCAGGGTAGCGGACTTGTAAATGTAAAAAATGCAATTGACACTCCGGCATATCTTTACACCGACAGTGAAAGTGACAGAAACCGTCCTAAGCTTTCGCTTGGCGATAATATTGAAGATAAGATCGGAACAGCTGAATTCAGCGCCGAGAAGTTTTATTTCCACATAAAGAACATTTCTGATACTGAGCAGACATACAGTCTTTCAGCAGATCTTATGTCTGATGCTGTTAATGAGGAAGGAAATCTTGCACAGGATGCAGAGCCTTTGTCTGAAAGCAGAGTTATTTTCAAGTATGGTTTTACAGAGATAAATGAAATAACTGTCGGACCGGGCGAGGATGTTATTGTAGGTCTTGATATAGATTTAAGCGCTGATGAGCAGAAGCTTATAGAGGAAAACTTTGAAAACGGAACATTTATTGACGGCTTCGTTCATCTTACAAGCGACAGCGCTCCTGCACTTGTTCTGCCGTTTACAGGCTATTATGGCTCATGGTCTGCCGCAGAAATCTTTGAACCATTTATATACAAACAAAAGGCTGAACCGTCATTTGCATATTCGATTATGAGAGATTCAAACGCTAATACCGCAGGTGTCAATATGCTTGGTTCAGAAGCCGATGATGGCAGCGCAACAGGAATGCCGGTATATTCTCCTAACGGCGATAATGTACTAGACGATATAGTTCTTTTACTGGGCTTCAAGAGAAGATGCAGAAATGTAACTGTTGAAATATACAAAAACAGAGTGGGCAGAGTATATCAGGAACAGGTAACTCTTGATACAGGTTCATGGGAAGCAAGCATTTTGAATGGTCCGGCACAGATGAGCTATTTTATAAACTGGGACTTTGAAGGAGCATCTGACGGAGACATTTATGAAATAAGGGTAACTGCTGAAAAACCGCTCAGCAGCATTACCGGAGGCAGAGAAATACTGAGTCAGGAATTTACGATCGATAAGGTACTTCCTGAAATCGGCGATTGCAAGAGGCTCATTATAAACTGTGGGGAAGATAATCACGAAAGCCTTATGGTAAATGTAACGGATAATCGTGCGGTTCAGGGCATTGCAATTATAGGAAAAGACGGCGAAGAGGAATATCTTTACGATGCAGCGGCAAGCAGTGATTTCAGTACAAAGGAATTCTGGGGCTCTGTTCAGATTCCGGAGGAACTTGAAAGCTATTCTGTTGAGGCGTATGATACTGCCGGAAACTGCGTAGCCTTGGATAATAAAAGTATTACTGATACTTATACGCTCAGCTGCGATGAAAACATGTTCTTTTCAACAAACGACAAGAGCTTTAAAAACAAAATAAGCTTTAAGGACGCAAATGGAAAGGACGTAAGCTTTTCACTTTCTTCAACTCCTGAAAAGGTATATAATTTGGGTTCAGATGAAGTGTCAGTTATGTACAATTCATTCAAGATAGCGGATATTCCGGTTCAGGTAGGACTTGCAGGAGACTGTGACTTAAACGATACTGTAAACCTTTATGATGCAATAAAGATTTCAAAGTACTTACTCTGGACAAATAATCCGAATGGTACGTTTAAGAATGAGTTTACAGACTTCGAGGGAAGCATCGGGGAATATCTTGCAGATTATGACAAGAACGGCAGAGTTGATCTTTATGATGCTATTGCCATAGCAAAGCTCCTCCTGCCGACAAATAAATAATACTTATTCTCATAAACCTGCTGCACATATCCTTTCAGCAGGTTTATGAACAAGTACTATGGAAACAGATTCTGAAGGAGAGAATCATATGGAATTTCAAAAGGTTATAGAAAGCAGAAGAAGCGTCAGAAAATATGACGGCGCAAAGAAAGTAACAGAGGAACAGGTTCGTGAAGTGATCTCAGCGGCAATTGAAGCTCCGACATGGAAAAACTCACAGACTGCCAGATACTATTGCATAATGAGCGATGAGATGTGCAAAAGGATAAGGGAAGAGTGTCTGCCTGGATTCAATTGTGAACGTTCTGAAAATGCAGTACTCATTGTAACATGTTTTGTGCATAATGTATCAGGCTTCAATAAGCAGGGTGAACCGGATAATGAAGCCGGAAACGGCTGGGGCTTCTATGATCTTGGACTCAGCAGCGAGAATCTTGTTCTGAAAGCTGCCGATATGGGTCTTGGAACTCTTATAATGGGCATAAGAGACGGCGAAAAACTGCGTGAGCTGCTGTCAATTCCTGAAACAGAAACAGTTGTGTCAGTAATTTCACTCGGATATCCGGCAGAAGAGCCGAACAGACCTAAAAGAAAAACTGTTGATGAAATGGCAAAGTTTCTGTAAATGCTGTTTTGCAGCCGATAACAAGTAATGCTTTTTAGCATGTCAATTCCGCTGGTATGAAAATGCCGGCGGAATTTTTGCTTTATGTGTACATGATACAGGACGGATTTTTGAAAATTAGCGTGAAATATGTTAATTTTATTTCGGGACAGTGCAAAGCATTGCATTATTATAAAATTTGGTGTAAAATAAATATAAATATGCAGTTTCGGCAGTATAGAATAGTACTGCTTCACTCTTAGCTGTCTGAAAATAAAACGAGGAGGATCACATAATGTTTAAACTCAGGAGATTCCTGAAAAACTATAAAAAGGAACTTGTATTAGGCCCGTTCTTTAAGCTTCTGGAGGCAATATTCGAGCTGATAGTTCCTCTTGTAACGGCAAAAATCATTGATGTCGGCATTAAAAACAACGATTCAGCGTATGTCTGGCGTATGAGCGGCGTACTTGTGATACTTGGAGTATGCGGTCTTGGCTTTGCTCTTACATGCCAGTATTTTGCTGCAAGGTGTGCTTACGGCTTTGGAACAGAGTTGAGAGACGCACTTTACAGGCATATAAATAAATTTTCTCATGCTGAAATAGACAAGTTTGGCACATCGTCTCTTACAACACGTCTTGTAAACGATACCAATCTTGCGCAGAATGGTGTTAATATGTTCATTCGTCTTGCTGTTCGTGCGCCTTTTCTTATAATAGGCGCTGCTGTTATGGCTATGCTGCTTGATCTGAAGCTTTCAATGGTATTTCTGATAGCAGCTCCTGTCATTGCGCTTATTATCGCCGCTATTATGCGAAAAACAGTTCCTATGTACAAAAAAATACAGAAAAATCTTGACCATGTTTCTCTCCTGACAAGAGAAAATCTTCAGGGCGTCAGGGTTATAAGAGCTTTTTCAAAACAGGAAAGTGAAAAGAAGGAGTTTAATGAAGCGAGCAGCGAGCTTGCGGAAAATTCGATAATTGCAGGTAAAATATCTGCGGTTCTGAATCCGGTCACATTTATGATAATGAATCTCAGTATTGTTGCTATTCTCTGGTTTGGCGGCATAAGAGTTGATTCAGGAAGGCTTTCTCAGGGCGAGATAACTGCATTTGTAAACTATATGACTCAGATACTTCTTGCACTTGTTGTGCTTGCAAATCTTATCATAACCTTCACAAAGGCAGCGTCATCCTCAAGCCGTATAAATGAGGTTTTTGAGACTCAGCCGACTGTTTTCGGCGGAAGCAGAAGGGAATTTGATTTCAGCGCTCCGGCAGTTGAATGTGAGGGACTTTCATTTACTTATCCGGGCGCTGGTGCGGAATCGCTTAAAAATATAAGCTTTAAGCTTGAACGTGGACAAACTCTCGGAGTTATCGGTGGAACAGGTTCAGGAAAATCAACGCTTGCATGTCTTATTCCGCATTTTTACAATATATCAGAGGGTTCACTTAAAATTTTTGGCTGCGATATCGGAGAATATTCGCTTGACTTTTTAAGAAGCTCTGTTGGCATTGTTCCGCAGAAAGCGGTGCTGTTTTCGGGAACGATTGCTGAAAATATGCGCTGGGCAAAGCAGGACGCTTCTGATGAGGAAATAATCAAGGCGCTTAAAACAGCTCAGGCATGGGATTTTGTAAGTAAGCTTCCGCAGGGAATACAAACTCATATCTCACAGGGCGGAAAGAACTTTTCCGGAGGTCAGAGGCAGCGTCTGACTATTGCGAGAGCGCTTGTCGGAGAACCTCCGATAGTAATACTTGATGACAGCATGAGTGCGCTTGATTATGCAACTGATTTTGCACTGAGAAAAGCGCTTTCCGAGGATCTTGAAAATACTGCCGTTATTATGATCTCACAGCGTGCAACAACGCTCAAAAATGCGGACAGTATACTTGTTCTGGATGACGGCGAGGCAGCAGGACTCGGAACGAATGAACAGCTGCTTGAAAGCTGTGAGGAGTACAAGGAAATATATAACTGCCAGATGAAGTGAGGGAATTATATTGGTAAAAACATTAAAAAGAATACTGGGATATGTCCGCCCGTATAAAAAATATCTTGCCGCTGCAATAATCTTTTCCTTTGCGGGGGTAACGCTTTCACTTTTTGTGCCTGTATTTATAGGTAAAGGCGTCGACCTGATAGCCGGAAAGGGAAATGTTGATTTTGCCGGTCTTGCAAAGCTTGCAGCTGTTCTGGCGGCAACCATACTTGTCAGCACGTTTTTTCAGTGGCTGACAGCGCTTGCAACCAACAAGCTATCATACAATACCATTCGTGACATAAGAACTCAGCTTTTTGATAAGCTCAACTGCGTTCCGCTTAAATTCATTGACCAAAGCTCAAAGGGTGAGCTTATAAGCCGTGCGGTAAATGACATTGAAATAATTTCAGACGGTCTGCTTCAGGGCTTTACTCAGCTTTTCAGCGGAGTTGTCACAATTGTCGGAACTCTTGTTTTCATGCTTACAATAAGCGTGAAGATAGCTCTGCTTGTTGTTGTGCTTACTCCGGTATCACTTTTCACTGCGGCTAAAATAACTCAGCTTTCAAGAAAGGCATTTACAGAACAGTCTCAGCACAGAGGAATGTTAAATGGTCTTTCTGAGGAAATGATAGGAAGCCAGAAGATAGTCAAGGCATTTTCTTATGAGGAACGTGCAGAAAAAAGCTTTTCTGATATTAATGCCAGAATGGCAAAAAGCGGTGTCAAGGCTGTATTTTTCTCATCAATGACTAATCCTACAACAAGATTTGTAAACGGCCTTATATATGCGGCTGTCGGAACTGCGGGAGCGTTAAGCGCAATCGGTTCTATCGGATTTTTAGGCAGAATAACAGTCGGACAGCTGACAAGCTTTCTTTCCTATTCAAACCAGTACACAAAGCCATTTAATGAGATATCAGGCGTTATTGCGGAGCTTCAGAATGCCATTGCTTCGGCAGAAAGAGTTTTTGCAGTTATAGATGAACCGGCTGAAAGCTCTGATGAGGGCAAAGAGGTTATTACTGAATGTGACGGTTCGCTTGAGCTTGAGCATGTCAGCTTTTCATATGTTCCTGGGCAGAAGCTTATAACCGATTTCAATCTCAAAGTAAAGCCGGGACAGAAAATTGCAATTGTCGGTCCGACAGGCTGCGGAAAAACTACGGTAATAAATCTTCTCCTGAGATTTTATGATATAAACGGCGGCTCTATAAAGCTTTCCGGAAAGGACACAAGAGAAATTACCCGTTCAAGCCTTCGTTCAATGTTTGGTATGGTTTTGCAGGACACCTGGCTTTTCAGCGGAACGGTTGCTGAAAATATTGCATACGGCAGACCGGACGCTTCAAGAGAGCAGATTATAGCAGCTGCAAAGGCAGTTCATGCCCACAGCTTTATAAAACGACTTCCTGAGGGATATGACACTTATCTTTCTGAGGAGGGCGGAGAGCTTTCACAGGGACAGAAACAGCTTGTTTCAATTGCAAGAATAATGCTTACAAATCCGCCTGTTCTTATACTTGACGAGGCAACGTCGAGTATAGACATAAGAACGGAGCAGCGTGTACAGAGAGCGTTTGAAAAGCTCATGACCGGAAAAACAAGCTTTATTATAGCACACAGACTTTCAACAATAAAGAATGCGGATGTCATACTCGTTATGAAAGACGGAAACGTAATAGAACAGGGAAGTCATGAACAGCTTATGGCTGAAAGCGGATTCTACGCAGAGCTTTACAACAGCCAGTTTTCGGCGGTCTGAAAAGGAAAATATTTATGAAGATAACAGGAATCGTATGCGAATATAATCCCATTCACAACGGACATTTATATCATATTGAGCAGACAAGAAAAAACGGTGCGACACACATTATTGCTGTAATGAGCGGAAACTTTGTCCAGAGGGGCGAAACAGCTGTTATGGATAAATTCACACGTTCTGCACTGGCTTTGAAGGGCGGTGCAGACCTTGTCATTGAGATTCCTGCTGTTTACTGTCTTTCGTCCGCTGAATTTTATGCAAGGGGAGCAGTTTCGATAATGAATTCCCTTGGCTGTGTTGATGAGATATCCTTTGGCAGCGAATGCGGAGATATTGATATGTTAAGGACTGCGGCAGAAGCTGTAAGAAGCGTTGACAGAGAGCTTGTCACCAAAAAAATGAAAGGCGGCATGACTTATCCGGCGGCTCTTTGCGATGTTCTGCATGAAAAATACAGCGATATCTCAGCTGTTGCCGCTTCGCCGAACAATATCCTTGCAATAGAATATCTGAATGCGCTCAAGCTTCTTGAATCCGGAATAAGACCATTTACTGTGTGCCGTTATGGTGCAGGTCATGATTCTGAATACGCAGAGGGAAGTTTTGCAAGTGCGTCATATATCAGGAAAAATGTTGATGAAGCTGACAGATTTATTCCAGAGTATGTTATGTCAGAGTACAGGCGATGTCTGATCGATGGAAAACTTTCCGATATGTCACGTCTTGAAAGAGTGATACTTTACAGGCTCAGGATGGCTGACCTCAAAGAGCTTCAGACTGTTCCGGATGTCGGACAGGGACTTGAATACCGTCTCATGCAGTCTGCATCGGAAAAAACGCTTGACGGACTTCTTGAAAGACTTAAAACAAAACGGTATACGATGGCAAGGTTAAAGCGTATACTGCTTAATCTGACAATCGGAATTACAAAGGACGATCTGAAAATACTTCCGCCTTACGCAAGGGTTCTTGCATTTAATGAGAGGGGACGGGAAATTCTTTCCCTATGCAAAGAAAGCAGAATACCTGTATCAACCTCGCTTTCAAGGCTTTCAGCTTCCGGATATGAAGCCGAGCGCTTTGCTTTTCTTGAGGGACGGGCTTCTGATGTTTACGGACTTTCCCTTGAGGATGCAGGTTCAAAGGAGGACGATTTCAGAGCGTCAGTGAGGATAACGGAAAATGAGCTTTGATGGAGTAATATTTGATCTGGACGGAACGCTTATAGATTCAATGCACTGTTGGGAAAATATAGACAAGGCATTCCTGCTTGAAAACGGAATAGAACCGCCGCCGGGGGTTTCTGATGTTGTGAAGAAAATGACAATTGAAGAATCGGCTCTTTATTTTAAAACGCAGTTTTCTCTGGAACAGTCGTGTGAGGATATATCAGACAGAATAGAGGAAATGGTGAGATATCAGTATTTTCATGAAATACCTCTTAAAGAAGGTGCTTACGAAACGGTAATGAAGCTTTATAAAGTCGGAGTGAAAATGTGTGTTGCAACGGCGACCTATAAGCCTCTTGCGTGTGCCGCACTGGAAAGACTGGGCATACTTGATTGCTTTGAGTTTGTAATAAACTGTACAGATGTGGGCTGTGGTAAGGACAGACCGGATATTTTTATTGAATCGGCAAAAAAACTTGGCTGTGATATAAGCCGGACAGCTGTTGCGGAGGATTCGCTTCACTGCATAGAGTCCGCTGTTGCTGCCGGATTCAGGACAATTGCAGTATATGATGATATTTCCTCCGGAGAATGGGAAGATATATGCCATGCGGCATGGAAAAATGTAAGAACGCCCGGAGAGATTGCGGAAATTATAATGAGCTTTTCAGCTTGAAGTTTCGGGAAAGGAGTATACAGATGGCTAAGGTTATGGTTGG
This sequence comes from uncultured Oscillospiraceae bacterium, assembly GCA_934463345.1. Lineage (GTDB taxonomy): Bacteria > Bacillota > Clostridia > Oscillospirales > Ruminococcaceae > Porcipelethomonas. The sequence goes on from CAKSJL010000012.1 coordinate 31,924, forward strand.
TATGAGCGGAGGAGTTGACAGCTCCGTTGCCGCAAAGCTGCTTCTCGACAGCGGATATGAAGTTACAGGGGTAACACTGAAGCTTTTTGACGGCGAAGATATTGTTGAGGGAACGAGAACCTGCTGTTCTCTTTCAGATGTGGAGGACGCAAGAAGTGTTTGTTATAAGCTGGGGATAGAACACTTTGTCTTTAATTTTAAGGACGAGTTCAGAAAAAAGGTTATGGATCAGTTTGCAGAGAGCTATCTCAGTGGTGAAACTCCTAATCCATGTATAGAATGCAACAGGCATATAAAGTTTGACAAGATGTTAAGACGTGCCGACGAGCTTGAATATGACTATATAGCAACAGGTCATTATGCTGTAAGGGAATTTGATGAAAATACCGGAAAGTTTGTTTTAAAGCGCCCGAAAGATCGCTCAAAGGACCAGACCTATGTATTGTACGGACTGACGCAGTATCAGCTTTCCAGAACGCTTTTTCCGCTTGGGGAGTATGAAAAGCCGCAGATAAGAGAAATTGCTGAAAGTGCCGGACTAGTAAATTCAAGAAAGCCTGACAGTCAGGATATATGCTTTGTACCGGACGGAGATTACGCTTCATTTATAAAGGAGCATACCGGTGCATCTGTAGAAGAGGGCGATTTTATTGATACAGCCGGAAATGTTATTGGCAGACATAAGGGAGTTATAAATTATACTATAGGTCAGCGTCGTGGCATCGGTATTTCGCTTGGCAGGCCGGCATACATCACAGATAAGAACGCTGAGAAAAATACAGTTACAGTCGGAAGCGAGGAGGAGCTTTACAAAACCAGCATACTTGTAAAGGATGTGAACTTGATTTCCATGGATTCTCTTCCGGAAGAGCTTCACGCAACTGTCAAGGTAAGGTACAGCCGCAGTGAACAGCCGGCAGTTATAAGACCACTTGAAAATGGCGATGTGCTTGTGGAGTTTGAGAGTCCGCAGAGAGCGCCGGCAAGGGGACAGGCGGCTGTTTTTTATGACGGGGATGTTGTCATAGGAGGCGGAACTATAAAATAATTGTAGTAATACAGGATTTAGTTTTCCGGATTGAATTAAGGCAACACCGCACAAAGCACGCCTGACGGCTTTGCACAGCATCTGCTGACGAATTTTCCGTCATATTACACAGAAACTCCTTGCAATACGCCAGTATTCCTGCGTCGTTTCTATGCAATCTGCCGAAAAATTTGTTGGCGCATCTACCGCACAATCTTTGTGCGGTATTGCCTTAATGTATTTTATTGGACTTTTATAAATTCCGACAGCAGTATCGCATATAATTGCGGTATAATTTATTGCATTTTGGTTACATTTATCTATTGACAAATTACCGTTTAAATGTTAGAGTATATTATGTGAGCAGAATAAACTATCGGGAACTCGTTCTGATAGTATTCCAGAACCAGGAGGTCACAAAAATGAAAAAGATAAAAAGAATTATTGCGGCAGTAACTGCCGTTTCAGTTATTGCACTCGGAAGCATATCGGCATCAGCTACAACGGCAGATGATGTTGTTGCAGCAGCAAGATCAGCCGGTATCCTTGAAACTTATGTAATGCAGCTGGATAACTTCCTTCGTGCAAACAGCTTCAATTCAAATCAGTATGACATGATGATTGAGGGACTCGGCAATGTCAGAAACATCAGCATTGACGTTATACATCAGTATTTCCCGGATGTTGAATCTGTTGATGATTTCTTCTATGGAGGCGGCTCGTCGGATGACAGCAATACAGACCCGACAGACAGCGGATCATCAGATAACAAAAACGACAGCAAGAAGGATAATTCGTCAAAGAACAATACTTCTGACAAAAACCTCACCAAGGATGAAAAGACTATTCAGGACATGGCTGGTCAGATTGTTGACAAAATGTCCAACAAACAGATGCTCGACGCAATTGATGAGATAATTCAGACGGGTAAAAAGGTTGGTCTTGATATAACTGTCGAACAGCTCGGCGAAAAGAGCTATACCATGACTGTAAAAGATAAGGACGGAAATGTAAAGCTTGTTGCGCCTATCGGAAAGCTTGTTTCAACGACTGGCGTACAGTCCCCTCAGTCTGACAGCAGATTCCCGGAAGTTGCGGCTGTATGCGCATCAGTGCTTGCTCTGGGCAGTGCGGGAGCATGGCTCATAGGCAAGAAGAATCGTGCGGCTGAGGAGTAATATAAATGTCTGAGAAGAAAAAGCCGGGAAAGCTTGTTTTGTTTGTAACGCCTCTGACAGTTCTGGCTGTATGTGCAGCTATAATAACAGCAGTTGGATACAAACCGTTCAGCAAGGCAATGGACGTAACTAATGTTATCTTTTCCGCAGATGTTCCGCATGAGGAAATAGGGGAAATAAAGTATGATACCAAAGAGGTGGAGGACGAGCTTGACGATGGAAGCAAGATCGTATATCCGTCGTTCGGCGCTGAGTATGCCACTCTGAAAATAGATTCAATAGATCTTGAAGCGCCGGTTATATGGGGCGATACAAGCGATCTCCTCCAGAACGGAGTGTGTCAGTATACCGGTTCAGTCTATATAGGCATTCAGGGAAACGTTGTTCTTGCAGCGCACTGTAATACTTTTTTCTATCACCTTGGTGAAATGAAGCCGGGGGATACAGCTGTCCTTACAACTTCGTACGGCGAATTTACCTACCGCATGACCGAGCAGATATTTTTTAAGGATACAAATAATGAGTATCTCTATCCGACAACTGATGACCGCCTGACAATGTATACCTGTTACGGTAATCTTTTAGGTCCTACCGAGGACAGACTTGCTGTTATATGCGAGCTTGTTGACAAGAAATTTTATTGACGGAAAGGACTTTTAAGCTAATGAAAAGACTAAAGCATTATCTGCCTAACTATCTGCTGACAGTTATACTTGTTTTTGTAATAGCAGGCGGTTCAGCGCTGACTGTTACATCAAAAAGCATTTTGTCACCGTCATTCTACATTTCATCAGCTCAGAAGCATGATATTTATCAGAAGGTTTCTGATTACATGGAGGATTACTTTGACAAAAGCTATGCTGTTTCAAGTATTCCGGCAGAAATATACATGGATGGACTTGAGGAAGAAACAATAAAAAAAGCAGTTGACGGAAAAATAAATGCGTTTTTTGATTATGTCAGCGGAAAAACGGACAGCATTGAGAAAACTGAAATAGATTTTACTGAACTGGAAAAGAACTTCAGTGATTTCTTTGATAAGTTTGCAGAAGAAAATAATGTTAATGTGGATGACAGCTTTAAGAAGCAGCTTGACAATACCATCAAGGCTGCCGAAAAAGATGTGAATTCATTTACTAATATCTATATGCTTGACTATATGGAAAAGTCAAACATTCTTAATAAGCTGCACAAGGTTTACCCATGGGTTTCATACGGCATCATTGCTGCGGCAGCTGTCGGAGTTATATGCATTCTGGCAATGATTTTTATTAACAGAAAGGAACTGAAATCTGTTCTTTACTGGCTTTCCGTTTCCGGAATCTGTGCTTCACTTATTATGCTTGTGCCGTTTGCTGCTGTAAAGTATACTGATTATTTCAGCAGGCTTATAATGAGAACAGACTATATTTATTATGCTGTCACAGGCATGCTGAATGATTCTGTCAATATGCTTACCATAGCTGAACTGGGAATACTGGGAGCATCAGTGCTGCTGATGATAATTTACGCCATTGCATCCGCAGTTTCCGGCTTGGGCGAAAAAACAGAATAAAACAGTAATTTACGGGGATGTCTTTTTTCAGGGCATCCTCTTAGTTATATGAATTTTTGCGTAAACGAAAACACCGCACAAAGCTGTAAATTAAGCCTTGTGCGGTGTTATTTTAAGGAACAGCGTAAAGATTTGTTTCCCATGCCGGAATATAAAGCTGATGCCTTATATATAGTTTATATCTTGGATTAAGCTTATGAACCAGCAAAGGGAGTTCAAAAAGATCCTCATTGCGGTGGTAAAGCGCAACCATAAGTCTTGGACTATACCTTGCAATTGTCTGGCATGAACCCCAGAGCGCTTCTCGTTCAGCTCCCTCAACGTCCATTTTTATGAGCGTTGCTTCTTTTCCTGCCAGTATACTGTCAACAGATCTGCTCTCAATGTACTTAACAGTTCCATTTGCTGCTGCGGCAATTGATGACTGACGTCCTGATCTTGCCGAAAACGGAAGCTCAGTATCAGTGCACCATGCAGCGTTGTTATATGCATATATGTGATTTTTGCCTTCAATATATTTGCAAAGCTTCTTAAAATTCTTTCTGTCCGGTTCAAGAGCATATATGCGAACATATTTGTTTCTGGTTATTTCAAGAAGCTCCTTTATCGTATCACCGTTATATGCTCCCAGGTCAACATAATGCTCATTCAGATTAGGCTTTATGATACTTCTGTATATTTCTGTTTTTGTTGATGTGATATCCTCAAGGTATTTTATGTTGCCGCTTATTTTAAAGTTGATTACCGAAGCGAAAACCTTTTTTGAATGGCTGTCTGCCAGAAGCTCATATACCTCCTGAAGCTGCTGTGCATGTTCTTTACAGTAATCGTATGTAAACAGCCCTCCGCCTATTACAGGAACGTCGGGAACGTAAAGCGTGTGCTTTTGAGCGATTGCCTTTATCCTGTCAACAAGCTCTTCATATCCTGCGGCGAATGCTAAAACAACTGCAAAATCCTCCTCAAGCTCTTCGACCTCTGAAAGCCGCAGTACCTTGAAGCCCTCAAAATAATGACCTCTGACAAAGTCATCGCTTGCAAACACTCCGGAGGTTTTTATTCCGTATTCCTTAAATACGGACATTATTTTTATAGCGCCGTCACCCATACCGTAGATATATATAGGCCGTTTTTCCCTTTGAAGCTTTTCCCAGCAGGTTTCCTTTTCTGTTATAAATTCAAGCATAGTTTCACATCTCTTTTTGTATTATTTTACCGCATTAATTATCATCGTGATCGCAGTCATCACAGTCGCAGTCATGGTCGTGGACATCATAGCCTATCATGTCACGTCCCCTTGTTCTGTAGCGGTCACGCTGAATATTTACGTACTTGTCAAGCTCAGCTAAAACCTTTCTAGGCACTTTTATGGATTTGACTTCCTTGATAGGCGTATCAGTGTCCCTCACATAGAGAATAATTGTTCCACAGCCGAAAAGGCGCTGTTTGAAAGGTAAAACAAGCTTTTTGTCAGTGACAGTGTAAAGGTCAAGCTCGTCCTCAGTAAGACTTAAAAGTCCGACTCTTGTAATAAATTTTGTTTCTGTTAAAAAATATCTTGTAAATGAAAGCGGAAGTCCGAAGAGAGTACGCTTTTTGTCTGTCCAGATATAATCGAAATCTTTTTTTCCCATTTTAAAGTATCTCCGTTTTTTAATTATACGGCGATACTATAATTATGCGGTACCGCCTTAAAATTAATTTTAACATAATAAGAAAGGGTTGTCAATCAATTTTAAGGCAATACCGCACAAAGATTATGCGATATTGCCTTAGAACCTGTCTTCACAAGCGTATGCGCACGTCTTTCCAGCAAATTTTTTCGCATACTGCGTTAAAAAAGCTTGCCATACACAAGTATGCCTGCGCATTTTCACCTTGTCTGCGTAAAAATTGTGCTTGGAAATCCGCACACATATCTTGTGAA